>NZ_NSGT01000067.1:0-81704 GCF_009192905.1 Xanthomonas sp. LMG 12459 | reverse complement strand
GGGATTCGGGATTGGGGATGCGCGCGTCGGAAGCGAAAAGTCTTCCTTGTGGGAGGGACTTCAGTCCCGACGCCTTGCGCGACCAGAGGATGGGATGGCTTCGCTCGCCGCGGCTGAAGCCGCTCCTTGTATCTGGACATGTCGCCTGTTTAGTGGTGCGTGAGCCGAGACCACCGTAGAGGCGGCTTCAACCGCGACGCGCTGTTCCCGGAATGGCTGTGAGTGGCGCGCCCGGCGACGCGCGGTCGCAAAGTGACGACTGCGCGCCGCAGGCTTCAACCAATCCCCAATCCCTAATCCCCACTCCCCGCCTCATACGACGGAATCGGCTGCAGCAGCCCAAACTTTTCCTTGTGCAGCTTCTGCTTCAGCGGCGGCAGATCCAGGTCCGGTTCGTGCAGGCGGGTTTCCGGCAGTTGGTCGAGCAGGTGCCGGATCAGGGTCAGGCGGCCGCGCTTCTGGTCGTTGAAGTCGACCAGGGTCCATGGCGCATAGTCGCGGTGGGTGGCTTCCAGCATCGCCTCGCGCGCGCGGGTGTAGTCGGCGTACTGGCTGCGCGACTTCAGGTCCACCGGCGACAGCTTCCAGCCCTTCAACGGGTCGTGCAGGCGCTCGGCGAAGCGCTTTTCCTGCTGCGCCTGGTCCACGCACAGCCAGTACTTGAACAGGCGGATGCCATCGTCGACCAGCAACTGCTCGAACAGCGGGGTCTGGCGCAGGAAGGCGTGGTATTCGGCATCGCTGCAGTAGCCCATGACCCGCTCCACGCCGGCGCGGTTGTACCAGCTGCGGTCCATCAGCACGATCTCGCCGGCCGCCGGCAGATGCGCGATGTGACGCTGGAAATACCACTGCGTGGCTTCGCGGTCGGTCGGCTTGGGCAGGGCGACCACGCGGCACTGGCGCGGGTTCAGGTGTTCGGCGATGGCCTGGATCGCGCCGCCCTTGCCGGCGGTGTCGCGGCCTTCGAACAGCACCAGCACGCGCTCGCCGCTGTGCTGCACCGCCTGCGCCATCGCGGTCAGTTCCAGCTGCAGCGGCTGCATCAGGGCCTTGTACTGCTTGCGCTTGAGGTGGCTCATTTGCTGCTCCGCTTGCGGGTGCCGGTGCCGGCCATGCTGCGCGCCACTTCCAGCAGCGCGCCCTGCTGGCGGGCGTCGAGGGCGCGGTAGGCCTGCAGCAGATCGTGTTCGCCGCGGGTGCGTGCCGGGTCCAGTTGGCTGGCCAGTTCGCCGAGCAGGGCGCCGGCGGGCACGCCGAAGGTGCGCGCCAGGGCGGTGAGCTGGGCGCGTCCGGGCAGCTTTTCGCCCGCCATCCAGGCCTTGACCGTGGCCGCGCCGGCGCGCGGGATGGCCGCGGCGATATCCGCGGCGCTCATGCCGCTGGCCTTGGCCAGCAGGCGCAACGTGGTGTCCAGGGGCATGCGGGAGTCCAGGTCATTCCTTCAGCCGCGGGCGCAGCGTGGCCAGATTGCAGGGGCGGGTGCGGGCATCCAGCTGCGCGGCGATGATCCGCTCCCAGGCCGTGCGGCAGGCCGAGGTGGAGCCGGGCAGGCAGAACAGGAAGGTGGCGTTGGCCAGGCCGGCGAAGGCGCGCGACTGCAGCGAGGAGGTGCCGATCTCCTCGACGCTGATCGCGCGGAACAGCTCGCCGAAGCCTGGCATCTCCTTGTCCAGCAGAGGCAGCAGCGCCTCGGGCGTGGAATCGCGGCCGGTGAAGCCGGTGCCGCCGGTGACCAGGATGCCGTCCACCTCCGGATCGGCGATCCAGGCCGAGACCGTGGCGCGCATCCGATAGCGGTCGTCAGGCAGCAGTTCCCGTGCGTGCAGGCGATGGCCGACGCCGCCGAGAGCGGCGACCAGATAGTCGCCGGAGCTGTCCTGGTCGAGGCTGCGCGTGTCCGAGACGGTCAGCACGCACAGGTTCAATGCGATGAAGTCGGCGTTGGCGGTCATGCCGGCAGCCTAGCGGCTCGCCCGGCCGGCGTACAGCCTGGGCGCGTTGGCGCTTCAGCCGCGGCTACGGCGGGGTTGGCGCGTTGTCGTTGACGACGGCAATGGGGGCGCTTCGGGCCGCCGAAGTGTGCGCCTGGGCGTGGTGATCGCGCGCTGGGATCGCCGCCTGGGCGGGGAGCCGCATCCGCGCACGTTGCTGGCGCGCGCCCGCCGATTCAGGCGTGGAGGTGGACCGGGGTCGTGCCGTCGCATGGCAGGACCAGGGTCGTGGCCGGAAGCGACGGACGCTGGCGGCACGATCGGCGGCCAGCGGCAAGCGCTCGGGTTCGCGCTGCAGGGCACGTCGCTGTGCCTCCGCACTGTGCCACTCGGTGCATTCGAGCAGGGTGCGGCCGTCGTCCGACAGGTACAGGTGCGCGGCGATCAGGCCGCGCAGCGCATGTGCGCCATCCTGCAGGGCGGCGAAGGCGGCATCGGCGCGGCTTTGCGCCTGCGCTGCATTGCGGGTCGGGACGCGGGTCATCACCACGCAGGACGCTGCCCGGTGCGGATCGGATACGCCGCTGCGGATGCGCCGGTATCGCCGCAGCGTCCGCCGCAGCGCCGGCAGGCGTGCACGCAGCAGTCCATGCAGTGCTGGCGCCGCGTCGCAGCAGCAGCGTGCGTACAGCAGGTCGGGGGCATCGCCCAGCGATTCCATCCAGGTCAGGGCATGCAGCCGGTGATCGCACAGGCCGCGCATGCAGTCGAACAGCGCGGCGCGATCCGGAATGGGGGCTTCGGCGAGCAGCATGCTGCGAACGGGGGCGGAAGAATCGGGCGTCGGAATCGGGAGCGGCAGCGACATTGCGGGATCTGCACGAGGAGCGTGCGCGCAGTGTCGGACCTCAAGTTCACTTGAGGTCAAGCGCTTCGGTAGCTCGACTTGCACGCTGGCGACTGCGCCCCTGCGCCCCTGCGCCCCTGCGCCTCACGGGCTGCCGTTGGCTGGGTCGCTGCGACCTGCAGCGACGCTCGTCCACACCACCCGTGCGCTGTGACGCAAGCGCGCTCGGCGATGGGAGACGGCGATGCGGATGTACCGGCGGTGATGTCGATGGCGACGTTGACTGGCGATACGTCGCTACGCCGTCCGTTGCTGGATGTGCCGCCGCGGCCTTGTGGCGCATCCGTGAGCGATCGATCAGGTCGAGCCTGCGCCTTCCCAGCCATGGCGCGAAGCCGTGTCGCGCAGCAGCGCGGCGAAGTCGTCGGCGAAGCCGCGCATGTCGAACAGGCCGCTGTCCGCGCGCCGCGCCTGCAGCCGCTCGCGCAGCGCCTGCAGCGCCGCGGGATCGCGCCCCAGGCGCACCGCGGTGGCGACGAACGCTGCGTCGTCGGCGGCATTCATGTCGTCCAGGCCGAGATGATGATTGAGGCTGCCGGCCACGCGTGCGGCAAAGGTGCTGCCGGGGCAGGTCAGCACCGGGCAGCCGGCCCACAAGGCATCGGAGGCGGTGGTGTGGGCGTTGTACGGATGCGTGTCCAGGAACAGGTCGGCGTGCCGGTAGCGTGCCAGATAGTCCGGATGCGCCAGCTTGGGCATGAAACGCAGGCGCGTCGGGTCCACGCCGGCCGCCGCGGCGGCCGCACGCAGTCGGTCATCGGCCTGGCCCGGGCCGGACAGCAGCCACAGCACGCTGTCCGGCACCTGGCGCAGCACCTCCAGCATCCGCGCCATGCTGCGCGGGCCGAGCTTGTAGCTGTTGTTGAAGCAGCAGAACACGGTGCCGTGCTCGGGCAGGCCGCAGTCGCGGCGCGCGGGCGGGCTGCCGACGACGCGCGTGTCGTCGGATGGCTGGAACGCGCGCGGCAGCCATAGCACCCGCTCGCTGTAGTGCGCGGCCAGCGCCGGCGGCAACGCGTAGGCGTCGCCGACCACGTAGTCGATCCAGGGTGCGCCGGAGGTGCCGGGGTAGGCCAGCCAGTTCACCTGCACCGGCGCCGGACGCAGCGCCAGCACTTCCGGCGTGCCGCCGCCGCCCCAGCCGCGCAGATCGAACAGCAGGTCGATGCCGGTATCGCGGATGCGCTGGGCGATCTGCCGATGCGGCTGTCCGGCCACGTCGTGCCAGGCATGTGCAGCCGCCTGCAGCCGCGCACGGAGCGCGCTGCGGTCGTCGCCGTTGAGCGCGAACAGGTTCACCTGCAGGTCGGCATGCGCGCGCAAGTGCTCGAACAGGGCAACGGTCAGCAGGCCGGTGGGATGCGCGCCGAAGCCGTTGGACAGGAAGCCGATGCGCAGCGGGCCATCGCCGCGTACCTGCGCAGCGGGCAGCGGCGCGAGAGCGCGCGCCAGCGCCTGGGCGCGGTTGCGCGCGCAGCGCAGTTGTTCGTCCGCGCCCGTGTCCTCGTTGAGGAAGGCGAACGGTTCGATCGCCGGGTGGCCTTGCCGTACCGCGCCGCGCACCTGCTGCGATAGCGCGTCCAGTCCGCGCCAGTCGCACAGCTTGCGCCGCCAGTTCAGCAGGTAGGCGGCGATCGACGGTTCCTGCGGCAACAGTGCATGCGCGTGGGCATAAGCCTGTGCCGCGGCTTCCGCCTCGCCATTGTCTTCCAGGGCGTGGCCTAGCCATACCGCGATGCCGGGGTGCTGGGGCGCCTGCCGCAGTGCCTCGCGCAATGCCTGCGCTGCGTCGGCATGACGACCCTGGGTCCAGCGCACCCGGCCCAGCCGCGCCAGTGCCTCCGGATGTCCCGGGCGCAACTGCAGCGCGCGCACGGCGGCCTGTTCGCCGGCCGCCACTGCGCCGGCGCCGAGTTCGGCGTCGGCGAGCATCACCCAGGCCAGGAAGTCCTGCGGATCGCGCCGCACCGCGGCCTGCAGTTGCAGGCGTTCGTCGACGCCGCCGCCGCTCATGCGGCCGTGGCGGCCGCGATCGACCGCGGGCGGTGCACGCTCACGGCGCCAGCGCCTTGACGTAGTGCTGCGCGCTCAGCTCCTGCTGCCAGCCGCAGGCGCGGTACAGGGCCTGCGCGGACAGATTGTCCTGCGCCGTCTCCAGCACGATGCGCACTGCGCCGTCGTCCGCGGCGTGGCGTTCGGCGGCATGCAGCAGCGCCTGCGCCACGCCGTGGCGGCGGTGCGCGGGCGCCACGTACAGGTCGTTGAGGATCCACAGCCGCGCCGCCCGCACCGAAGAGAAGGACGGATACAACTGCACGAAGCCGGCGGCCTGCGCATCGCGTTCGGCCAGCAGCACCACCGACTCCGCGTTGGCCAGGCGCGCGGCCAGGAACGCGTGCGCGGTCGCCGCGTCCGGCGCCTGCCCATAGAACTGCCGGTAGGCATCGAACAGCGCTGCCAGCGCCGGCAGGTCGCGCGCATCGGCGTGGCGCACGCGCACGCTCATGGGCTGTCGCTCAGGCGCGCCAGTTCGTCGACCTGGTGCTCGTGGCTCAGGCGCCCGATCAGCGCATCGAGGTCGCCCTCGATCACGTTCGGCAGGTCGTACAGGGTCAGGCCCTCGACGCGGTGATCGGTGATGCGGCCCTGCGGGAAGTTGTAGGTGCGGATGCGCTGGCTGCGGTCGCCGCTGCCGACCTGCAGCTTGCGGTCCTGCGCCTCGGCCGCGGCCTGCTTGCTGCGCTCGGCCTCCAGCAGTTGCGCCTTGAGCCGCTTCAGCGCCTTGTCGCGGTTGGCGTGCTGGCTGCGCTCGGTCTGGCACTCCACCACCACGCCGCTGGGCACGTGGGTGATGCGGATCGCCGACTCGGTCTTGTTGACGTGCTGGCCGCCGGCGCCGGAGGAGCGGAAGGTGTCGATCTTCAGGTCGGCCGGGTTGATCGCGATCTCCTCCACGTCGTCGGCCTCGGGAATGATCGCCACCGTCGCCGCGGAGGTGTGGATGCGGCCCTGCGACTCGGTCGCCGGCACGCGCTGCACGCGGTGCGTGCCGGATTCGAACTTCAGCTTGGAGTAGGCGCCGCGGCCGACGATGCGCGCTACCACCTCCTTGTAGCCGCCGTGCTCGCCGGGGCTGTCCGATTCCACTTCCACCTTCCAGCCCTGGCGTTCGGCGTAGCGGGCGTACATGCGGAACAGGTCGCCGGCGAAGATCGCCGCCTCGTCGCCGCCGGTGCCGGCACGCACTTCCAGGAACAGGTTGCCGTCGTCGCGCGGGTCGCGCGGCACCAGCAGCAGCGCCAGCTCCGCGTCGAGTTCGGCCAGGCGCGCCTGCGCGGCGGCGATTTCCTCCTCGGCCAGTTCGCGCAGTTCCGGATCGGCGCGCATCGCCTCGGCCGAGGCCAGGTCGGCCTTGGCCGCCGCCTCGGCGGCCAGCGCGGCGGCGACCGGCTCCAGTTGCGCGAATTCGCGCGAGTAGTCGCGGAAGCGCGTGTTGTCGCTCACCACCTCGGGGTCGGACAGCAGGCGTTCGAGTTCTTCGCGACGCTCGGCCAGCGCCTCCAGCTTACGGCGCAGGGTCGGTGTCATCGGTCTTCAGAATGGGGTGGAAATAGCCCGGCTTCTCCGGGAACAGGCGCTCGGCGGCGCGCGCCAGCTCGGCGTCGCCGCGCAGCGCCGCCTCGCGCAGCGCCGCGGTGGGCGGATGCAGCAGGCGGTTGGTCAGGGTGTTGGCGAGAAATTCCAGCACCTCGTCGGCAGGCTTGCCGTGCGCCAGTTGCTGCCGCGCCTTGGCCAGCACGTCGTCGCGGGTGCTGTCGCCGTGCGCGCGCAGGCGCTTGAGCGGCGCCTGGCGGGTGCTGGCCTGCAGCGCCTCCATGTAGCGCACGACCTGCAGGTCGATGATCGCCTCGGCCGCCTCGGCAGCCTCGCGGCGGCCGCGGCGGTTGTCCTCGACCGCGCGCTCCAGGTCGTCGACGGTGTACAGGTAGGCGTCGGCGAGATCGGCCACGCCGGCCTCGATGTCGCGCGGCACCGCCAGGTCGAACAGCAGCATCGGCTTGTGCTTGCGCGCGCGCAGCGCCTGCTCGACCTGCGCCCGCGTCACCACCGGCTCGCGCGCGGCGGTGGCCGAGAACACCACGTCGGCCTCGTGCAGGTGGCGCTCCAGCTCGCTCAGCGGCAGCGCCACGCCGCCGTGGCGGCTGGCCAGTTCCTGCGCATGGGTGAGGGTGCGGTTGGCGATCAGCAGGCGCCGCACGCGGCCCTCGCTGAGATGCTTGGCGGCCAGCTCGATGGTCTCGCCGGCGCCGACCAGCAGCACGGTGGATTCGCTGAGCCGGGCGAAGGAGCTCTGCGCCAGGCGCACCGCGGTGGAGGCGACCGAGACCGGATTGGCGCCGACCCGGGTGTCGGTGCGCGCGCGCTTGGCCACCGAGAATGTCTGCTGGAACAGGCGGTCCAGGCGGCTGCCCATCGCCCCGTGCTCGCGCGCCAGCGACCAGGCGTCCTTCACCTGGCCGAGGATCTGCGGCTCGCCCAGCACCATCGAGTCCAGCCCGGTGGCGACCCGGAACAGGTGCCGCACCGCGTCCGCATCCTGATGCTGGTACAGATAGCCGTGCAGGCCGGCGGCATGCGAGTCCAGCCAGTCGGCCAGGTGCTGCGCATCGCCGGCGATGGCGTACAGCTCGGTGCGGTTGCAGGTGGACAGCAGCGCCGCCTCGGCGACGTCGGGCAGCCCGCGCAGCGATTGCAGCGCGCGCGGCAATGCGTCGCCGGCGAATGCCACCCGTTCGCGCAGGTCGACCGGCGCGGTCTGGTGGTTCAATCCGAGCACCCACAACGTCATCTGTTCAGTTGCTTGCGATAAGCTGCTGGCCATTCAGGGCCCCATTTTACGGCCCGGCCGCTTCCGATGCCCGCATTGATTCGCATCCGTACCTTTCTGCTGCTGTCCGCAATCGCCGCCGTGGCCGCACCGGCCGCGGCCAAGGCACCGAGTCCCGCCCAGGACGTGATGACCCCGGTGCTGGCCGGCGAGTTCGCGTTGCAGGCCGGGCAATTGGCCGACGCCTCGCGCTGGTACCTGCAGGCCGCCAACGACAGCCCCGGCGATGCCGGCCTGGCCGAGCGCGCCACCCGCATCGCGATGCTGGCCAACGACACCGCGGCCGCCGCCCAGGCGCTGGCGCTGTGGCGGCAGCGCGCGCCCGAGTCGCTGGCCATGCGCAGCGCCGAGGCCTCGCTGGCCCTGCGCAACGGCAACCTGCGCCAGGCGCGCAGCTTGCTGGTGGCCCTGCTGCGCGACAAGGACCCGCGCGGCTGGCGTTTCGCGCTGATCGCCCTGGTCAGCGGCAACCGCGATCCGGAGGTCGCCGCCAAGGCCCTGGACCAGTTGCTCGACGCCAATGCCATCCCCGACCAGCTCGAGGCCTGGCAGGAATTCGGACGCCTGGCGCTGCGCCTGGACCAGCCCAAGCTGGCCGAGCGCATCGTCGACCAGTTGGTCAAGCGCTTCCCACAGGAGCCGCGCGTGGCGCTGCTGCATGCCACCCAGCTGCAGCAGGCGGGCAAGATCGAACAGGCGCGCGCGTTGCTGCAGGGCGTGGAGCCCAAGGTGTCCGGCGACCCGGAACTGCGCACCGCGCTGGCCTATGCCTACGACGCCATCGGCGACACCGCCGCCGCGGCGCGGGTGCTGGCGCTGGGGCCGCAGACCACCCAGAACTACGGCCTGCGCGCCTCGATGCTGGCCAAGCTGCAGGACAATGCGGCCCTGACCGCGCTGTACGACGAGCTGCGCAAGGGTGCCGACCGGCCCGATCCGGAGCGGCGCCTGCTGCTCGGCAAGATCGCCGAGTTCCTCAAGCGCAACCAGGAGGCGGTGGACTGGTACCGCGGCGTGCCGGGCGGCCCGTTGCGCAGCGAGGCGCGGCTGCGCGCCGCCGGCGCGTTGTACGCGCTCGGCCAGAAGGACGCGGCCTTCGCCGAGGCGCGCGCGCTGCAGGACGACGCCGAGGCCGACGATGCCGCGCGCCGCGACGCCTACGTGCTGGAGGCGGAACTGCGCCAGCGCAGCGGCGACGACGCCGGCGAGCTGCAGGTGTTCGAGCGCGGCCTGGCTGCGTATCCGGACGACAACGCGCTGCTGTATGCGCGCGGGCTGTCCTGGGAGCGTCGCGACCGCATCGACCGCGCCGAGGCCGACCTGCGCAAGATCCTGGTCACCGACCCGGAGAACGTGGCGGCGCTGAACGCGCTCGGCTACACCCTGGCCGACCGCACCAAGCGCTATCGCGAGGCGTTGCAACTGATCGACCGCGCCCGCACCGCCGATCCCGACAATGCCGCGATCATCGACAGCTACGGCTGGGTGCTGTACCGGCTCGGCAAGACTCAGGAAGCGCTGGTGCAACTGCGTCGCGCCTGGAGCCTGGTGAAGGATCCGGAGATCGCCGCGCATATCGGCCAGGTGCTGTGGGAGCAGGGCAAGCACGAAGAGGCCAACAAGTACTTCGACGAGGCGCGCAAGCTCGATCCGGACAATCGCGCGCTGCGCCGCGCCCTGGACAAGGTGGCGCCGTGACCGCCGGCCTGCGCACCGCCTGGGCGCTGGTCGCCGGGCTGCTGCTGGCCGGTTGCAGTGCGCTGCCGACCCGCACCCCGTCGCCGGTCGCCGTCGCCGCCCCCGACGCCGCTGCGCAGCAGGCCGAGGCCGCGCGTGCGCAGTGGCTGCGGGCGCATCCGGACTGGTCGTTCCAGGGGCGGGTGGCGATCACCAAGGGGCGCAACGGCGGCAGCGGCCGCATCGACTGGACCCAGCGGCAGCGCCAGTACGAGGTGCAACTCAGCGCGCCGGTGACCCGGCAGAGCTGGCGCCTGACCGGCGACAGCCACTCCGAGGCCGGGCGCCTGGAGGGACTGGAGGGCGGTCCGCGCGACGGCGAGAACGCCGAACAGCTGCTGCTGGAGGCGACCGGCTGGGAGATCCCGGTCAACCTGCTGCCCGACTGGGTGCGCGGGCTGGTGGCGACCGACGCGCAGGCGCCGGAGCGGGTCGACTACGACGCGCAGGGTCGGCCGCATATGCTGCGGCAGATGGGCTGGGACATCGAATTCCAGGACTGGTATCCGCCCAGCGACGGCCGTCCGGCGCTGCCGCGGCGCATCGAGGCGCGCAACGGCGATGCCAAGGTGCGCCTGCTGGTCGACGCCTGGACCGTGCCTGCGCCATGAGCGGCGGCACCGACGGGGGCTGGTCGTCCTGGCCGGCCCCGGCGAAGCTGAACCTGTTTCTGCAGATCACCGGCCGCCGGCCGGACGGCTACCACCAGTTGCAGACCGTGTTTCGCCTGCTGGACTGGGGCGACACGGTGCATCTGCGGCCGCGCGCGGACGGGGCGGTGGCGCGGATCGGTCCGTCCGTGGCCGGCGTCGCCGAGGCCGACGACCTGCTGGTGCGTGCCGCGCGCCTGCTGCAAACATCGGCAAATATCGCCCAAGGTGTGGATATCCGCGTCGAAAAGCGCATTCCTGCTGGCGGTGGCTTCGGTGGCGGTTCGTCCGATGCGGCGACCGCGCTGGTGGCGCTGAATGCCCTGTGGGGCGCCGGGCTGGACGAAGACGCCTTGGCTGGCCTCGGCCTGTCGCTGGGCGCGGACGTGCCGGTGTTCGTGCGCGGACGCGACGCCTGGGCCGAGGGCGTGGGTGAGCGATTGACCGCGCTGGCGCTGCCGCCGGCCTGGTATGTGCTGGCCGATCCGGGGGTGCACGTGCCCACCGCGGCCCTGTTCCAGTCCCCGGATTTGACGCGGGATGCTGCGCCCGCGAAAATAGCGGACTTCGTTTCAGGTTTCCTGCTCGGCAACGCGTTCGAGCCGGTCCTGCTTCGCCGCGAACCGGCCGTCCAGGCCACGTTCCAGGCGCTGGCTCGGATCGGCACGCCACGCCTGACCGGGTCGGGGAGCGGTTGTTTCGTCGAGTTCGCCGATCGCGCTGCCGCTGTGCGCGCGCTGGCGGACTTGCCGGACGGGATGCGCGCCTGGGTGGCAGGTGGCGTCCCGCGTTCGCCGCTGCTCGACGCGCTGGAGGCTTGACACAGGTTTACGCAGGGGCGTCGCCAAGAGGCCCAAGGCACCAGGTTTTGATCCTGGCATTCGTAGGTTCGAATCCTACCGCCCCTGCCATTATGCGAGTCCCTCGCAAAAGCCCGCACATCCATGTGCGGGGGTTCAACAGGTAGAAGCATCGCTCCTCCTGGCTTCCCGATTCACATCGTTATCGTCGCCACACGCTCTTTGCAGCCACCCGAGAGACCCCTCATGCAAGACCAACGCAACCTGCTGGTGTTCTCCGGCAACGCCAACAAGCCCCTGGCCAAAAGCATCTGCCGCGAGCTGGGCGTGCGCCCCGGCAAGGCGATGGTCTCCAGCTTCTCCGACGGCGAAGTGCAGGTGGAGATCGAGGAGAACGTGCGCCGGCAGGAAGTGTTCGTGATCCAGCCGACCTGCGCGCCCAGCGCAGAGAACCTGATGGAGCTGCTGGTGATCATCGACGCGCTCAAGCGCGCCAGCGCCGCCAGCGTCACCGCGGTGGTGCCGTACTTCGGCTACTCGCGGCAGGACCGGCGCATGCGCTCCTCGCGCGTGCCGATCACCGCCAAGGTCGCGGCGAAGATGTTCAGCGCGGTCAACGCCGACCGCGTGCTGACCGTCGACCTGCACGCCGACCAGATCCAGGGCTTCTTCGACATCCCGGTCGATAACGTCTACGCCTCGCCGCTGCTGCTGGCCGACATCTGGCGCGCCTACGGCACCGACAACCTGATCGTAGTCTCGCCGGACGTGGGTGGCGTGGTCCGTGCCCGCGCGGTGGCCAAGCGCCTGGACGATGCGGACCTGGCGATCATCGACAAGCGCCGTCCGCGCGCCAACGTGTCCACGGTGATGAACATCATCGGCGACGTCGAGGGCAAGACCTGCGTGCTGGTCGACGACATCGTCGACACCGCCGGCACCCTGTGCGCCGCCGCGGCCGCGCTGAAGGAGCGCGGCGCCCTGAAGGTCGCCGCGTACTGCACGCACGCCGTGCTGTCCGGCCCGGCGGTGAGCAACATCAGCAATTCGCAACTGGACGAACTGGTGGTCACCGACACGATTCCGCTGTCGGAGGCCGCCCGCGCCTGCGGCAAGATCCGCCAGCTCAGCGTCGCCGAGCTGCTGGCCGAAACCATCCGCCGCATCGCCTTCGGCGAGTCGGTGAGCTCGTTGTACGTGGATTAAAGGCTGGGAATGGGGGATCGGGAATAGGGAATGGGCGGAGCGCGGTATTGCGCTGTTGCGATTCCCCATTCCCGATTCCCCACTCCCGGCTTCACAGACTCTTCTGGTCGCGGAAGAGTCATCAAAACCGCCGCGAGGCGGTTCATTCAACCAGGGTAGTAAACGCAAATGGCAACCACGCATGAAATCAAGGTTCAGCGCCGCGAAGTCGAGGGCAAGGGTGCGAGCCGCCGCCTCCGTCGCGACGGCCTGATCCCGGCGATCGTCTACGGTGGCGATCTGAAGCCGGTCAACATCCAGCTCGACCACAACGAAGTCTGGCTGGCCAGCCAGAACGACTGGTTCTATTCGTCCATCCTCAGCCTGAGCCTGAACGGCGACGTGCAGAAGGTGCTGCTGCGCGATATGCAGCGTCACCCGTTCAAGCAGCTGATCATGCACATCGACTTCCAGCGCGTGAACGACAACGAGGCTCTGCACGCCTCGGTGCCGCTGCACTTCATCAACGAGGACGTGTCCCCGGCCGGCAAGTCGGCCGAAGTGGTCGTCACCCACGAGCTGAACGAAATCCAGGTCGTGTGCCTGCCGAAGGACCTGCCGGAGTTCGTCGAAGTCGACCTGGCCGCGCTGTCGGTCGGCGACGTGATCCACCTGTCGGACCTGAAGCTGCCGGCTGGCGTCGAGCTGCCGGAACTGAAGCTGGGCAAGGAGCACGACGTGGCGGTGGTCATCGCCAAGCACGGCCGTGTCGAGGAAGAGCCGGAAGCCACCGACGCGGCGGCTGCCGCCGAGCCGGCCAAGAAGGACGGCAAGTAATCGCCTGCGCGGCGTCCGGGCCATCGGTCCGGACGCCGCGGCGATGCATTGCGCATGACTGGTCTGCGTCTGATCGTCGGCCTGGGCAATCCCGGCGCCGAACACGCGAACACCCGGCACAACGCTGGGTTTCGTTTTGTCGACGCGTTGGCCGAGCGGGCCGGCGCGCGCTGGAGTGTGGACGCCAAGCTGTTCGGCGAGACCGCCAAGGTCGAGGTCGCGGGGCAGTCGGTGTGGCTGCTGAAGCCGGCCACCTTCATGAACCTCAGCGGCAAGTCGGTCACGGCCGCCTTGCGCTTCTGGAAGATCGAACCGGCGCAGGCGCTGCTGGCGCACGACGAGTTGGACCTGGCGCCAGGCACGGCGCGGCTCAAGTTCGACGGCGGCCACGGCGGCCAGAACGGACTGCGCGATACCATCCGCCTGCTCGGGCACGCCGGCTTCCACCGCCTGCGCATCGGCATCGGCCATCCCGGCCACAAGGACAAGGTGGTGCCGTGGGTGCTGGGGCGCGCCGGCAAGGACGACCAGGTGCTCATCGATCGCGCCATCGACGACGCCATCGACGTGCTGCCGCTGGCCGTGCAGGGCGATTTCAACGAGGCGATGAAGCGGTTGCATACGCAGGGGAAATAGGGAATGGGGAATGGGGAATGGAAAGGCGGCTATGCTTTCCGATTCCCTATTCCCGATTCTCCATTCCCGGATCACACACATGGGCATCAAATGCGGCATCGTCGGCCTGCCCAACGTCGGCAAGTCGACCCTGTTCAATGCGCTGACCAAGGCGGGCATCGCTGCGGCCAATTTTCCGTTCTGCACCATCGAGCCGAACGTGGGCGTGGTGCCGGTGCCGGATCCGCGCCTGAACGCGCTGGCGGCGATCATCAATCCGCAGAAGGTCGTGCCGACCGCGGTCGAGTTCGTCGACATCGCCGGCCTGGTCGCCGGTGCGGCCAGCGGTGAGGGCCTGGGCAACAAGTTCCTGGCGCACATCCGCGAGGTCGATGCGATCACCCACGTGGTGCGCTGCTTCGAGCATGGCGACATCATCCATGTGAACAACAAGGTCGACCCGGTTTCCGACATCGAGACCATCGACACCGAACTGGCCCTGGCCGATCTGGACAGCGTGGAGAAGGCGCTCAACCGCGCCGAGCGTTCGGCCAAGGGCGGCGACAAGGACGCGGCGGCGCGCAAGCCGGTGCTGGCCAAGCTGCAGGCCGCGCTGGCCGAGGGCAAGGCCGGGCGCAACGCCGGGCTGGACGAGGAAGAGAAGGCGCTGGTGCGCGACCTGTTCCTGCTCACCCTCAAGCCGGTGATGTACATCGCCAACGTGCTGGAAGACGGCTTCGAGAACAATCCGCACCTGGATGCGGTGCGCGCGCATGCCGCCGCCGAGGGCGCCGAGGTGGTGCCGGTGTCGGCGGCGATCGAGGAGGAGCTGTCGCAGCTGGACGACGCCGACCGCGATGCGTTCCTGGCCGATCTGGGCCTGAGCGAGCCGGGCCTGAACCGGGTGATCCGCGCCGGCTACACCCTGCTGGGGCTGCAGACCTACTTCACCGCTGGCGTGAAGGAAGTGCGCGCCTGGACGGTCAAGGCCGGGTCGACCGCACCGCAGGCCGCGGCGGTGATCCACACCGACTTCGAGAAGGGCTTCATCCGCGCCGAAACCATCGCCTACGACGACTTCATCAAGTACAAGGGCGAGGCCGGCGCCAAGGAAGCCGGGCGCCTGCGTCTGGAAGGCAAGGAGTACCGCGTGCAGGAAGGCGATATCCTGCATTTCCGCTTCAACGTCTGATGCGCGCGCGCGTCCTGGCCGGGCGCGCGCGAGCCACGACGATTTCCTGCGACATCGCGTCAAAATACTGTTGACAAGGCGGGGATGTCAGGGAAGAATAGCGGGCTGTTTCACCCCTCTCTGATTTCGGCCTCGCAGCCGGGTTCGAGTGGGTAAGTTGGAGGGATACCCAAGCGGCCAACGGGGGCAGACTGTAAATCTGCTGGCTTACGCCTTCGGTGGTTCGAATCCACCTCCCTCCACCAGTTATTTTGTTGTGGCAGTGCGGCATCCCGTAGCGGGAGTAGTTCAACGGTAGAACCTCAGCCTTCCAAGCTGATGGTGCGGGTTCGATTCCCGTCTCCCGCTCCATTGAACGCGCTTGTGTCACAATAGAACAACGCTCACGTAGCTCAGTCGGTAGAGCACCTCCTTGGTAAGGAGGAGGTCGAAGGTTCGATTCCTTTCGTGAGCACCATATTCAGTCGTCAAATCTTTCTACGATCACCGAGAAGAAGCAGCCATGGCCAAGGGTAAGTTCGAGCGCACCAAGCCGCACGTCAACGTCGGCACCATCGGTCACGTCGACCACGGCAAGACCACGCTGACCGCGGCGCTGACCAAGATCGGCGCAGAGCGCTTCGGCGGCGAGTTCAAGGCGTACGACGCGATCGACGCGGCGCCGGAAGAGAAGGCGCGCGGCATCACGATCTCGACCGCCCACGTGGAATACGAATCCCCGACGCGCCACTACGCGCACGTGGATTGCCCGGGTCACGCGGACTACGTCAAGAACATGATCACCGGTGCGGCGCAGATGGACGGCGCGATCCTGGTGTGCTCGGCCGCTGACGGCCCGATGCCGCAGACCCGCGAGCACATCCTGCTGTCGCGTCAGGTCGGCGTGCCGCACATCGTGGTGTTCCTGAACAAGGCCGACATGGTCGACGACGCCGAGCTGCTCGAGCTGGTCGAGATGGAAGTGCGCGAGCTGCTGAGCAAGTACGACTTCCCGGGCGACGACACCCCGATCATCCACGGTTCGGCCCGTCTGGCGCTGGAAGGCGACCAGAGCGAGATCGGCGTGCCGGCGATCCTGAAGCTGGTGGACGCGCTGGACTCGTTCATCCCGGAGCCGCAGCGCGACGTGGACAAGCCGTTCCTGATGCCGGTGGAAGACGTGTTCTCGATCTCGGGTCGCGGCACCGTGGTGACCGGTCGTATCGAGCGCGGCGTCATCAAGGTGGGCGACGAAATCGAGATCGTCGGCATCCGTGCGACGCAGAAGACCACCGTGACCGGCGTGGAAATGTTCCGCAAGCTGCTGGACCAGGGCCAGGCGGGCGACAACGCGGGCCTGCTGCTGCGCGGCACCAAGCGTGACGACGTGGAGCGCGGCCAGGTGCTGTGCAAGCCGGGTTCGATCAAGCCGCACACCGAGTTCGAAGCCGAGGTGTACGTGCTGTCGAAGGACGAGGGTGGCCGTCACACCCCGTTCTTCAAGGGCTACCGTCCGCAGTTCTACTTCCGCACCACCGACATCACCGGTGCGGTGCAGCTGCCGGAAGGCGTGGAAATGGTGATGCCGGGCGACAACGTCAAGATGGTGGTGACGCTGATCAACCCGGTGGCGATGGACGAAGGCCTGCGCTTCGCGATCCGCGAAGGCGGCCGTACCGTCGGCGCCGGCGTGGTGGCCAAGATCATCAAGTAATGCCCTCCGGCGGCGCAGGCCGCCGGGCTCGACGGCAGGATGGCGGTCTCGGCCGCCGGAATCCGACGAGGTGCAGGCGGCTACGGCCGTCGGGTTCAGCGAAGGGCGGGCCGGAACCTTCGGTCCGCCTTCGCCGTCTCAGGGAAGTGCAGTCGTTCTTACTACACGCCAGTAGCTCAATTGGCAGAGCAGCGGTCTCCAAAACCGCAGGTTGGGGGTTCGAGTCCCTCCTGGCGTGCCAATCTGCCGCTCCCTATCCAGTGACCTCGGTCGCATAGCAGCAAGAGTCGGATGAACAGCAAGATCGAGCATTCCAAAGGCCCCGCCGCCTCTGTCGGTGGCGATATCGTCAAGTACGTCATCGCTGCGTTGCTGGTGGTCGCCGGCCTGTTTGTCTGGTTCTGGTTCGGCGATGCGAGCCGTGCTGCACAGCTGGGGAGTTGGTCCGGTCCGCTGCGCGGACTGGCGGTGGTCGCCGGCCTGGTCGCCGGTGCCGCGGTGTTCCTGCTGACCGCCAAGGGTCGCGAAGGCCGCGAGTTCCTGTCCGAATCCCGTTTCGAACTGCGCAAGGTGGTGTGGCCGACCCGCCAGGAAGCCATCCGCACCACCTGGGTGGTGATCGTGGTGGTGATCATTCTGAGTCTGTTGCTGGGCGGGTTCGATTTCCTGATCCAGAAGCTGATGCAGTGGTTCGTGAGCCGTTGAGGAGAGTGCAGCAGTGAAGCGTTGGTATGTCGTTCACGCCTATTCAGGCTTCGAGAAGTCCGTGGCCCAAGCGCTGCGCGACCGTATTGCGCGTGACGAGATGCAGGAGCGCTTCGGTGACGTGCTGGTCCCCACCGAGGAAGTGATCGAGATGCGCTCCGGCCAGAAGCGCCGTTCCGAGCGCAAGTTCTTCCCGGGTTACGTGCTGGTCCAGATCGAAACCCACGACGAAGGCGGCATTCCGCGCATCGACAACGAAAGCTGGCACCTGGTCAAGGAAACGCCGAAGGTGATGGGCTTCATTGGCGGTACCGCCGATCGTCCGCTGCCGATCCGCGACGAAGAGGCCGATGCGATCCTGCAGCGCGTTCAGGATGGCGTGGAGAAGCCGCGTCCGAAGGTGCTGTTCGAGCCGGGCCAGATGGTCCGCGTCACCGACGGCCCGTTCAACGACTTCAACGGCGTGGTCGAGGAAGTCAACTACGAGAAGAGCCGCCTGCGCGTGGCGGTGCTGATCTTCGGTCGTTCCACTCCGGTGGAACTGGAATTCGGTCAGGTCGAGAAGGCCTGAGCCCGCCCCGGCGCGGCTGCGCCGGGCGCCAAAATCTCTGCTATACTGCGCGGCTCCCTGTCCAGGCAAGCCGCCGGGCAGAACGGAAGCCGCCGCGAGGCGGCTTTCTGCGCACTTCAAAAACGTGATGGCGGGACACGTGATTTTCCCGTCGCGATGGGGAGCCTGCGGTTTAGGCGCTAGCACCCGGAGACACTAAAATGGCAAAGAAAGTCGTCGGTTACATCAAGCTGCAGGTGAAGGCCGGTCAGGCCAACCCCTCGCCGCCGGTCGGTCCTGCGCTGGGTCAGCGTGGCCTGAACATCATGGAATTCTGCAAGGCGTTCAATGCCGCCACGCAGAAGCTGGAGCCGGGCCTGCCGACTCCGGTCATCATCACGGCCTATTCGGACCGTACCTTCACCTTCGTCACCAAGAGCACCCCGGCCAGCGTGCTGCTGAAGAAGGCCGCGGGCGTCAGCTCCGGCTCCAAGCGCCCGAACACCGAGAAGGTGGGCAAGGTGACCCGCAAGCAGCTCGAAGAGATCGCCAAGGCGAAGGAAGCCGACCTGACGGCGGCGGAGCTGGAAGCGGCGGTACGCACGATTGCGGGTTCCGCCCGCAGCATGGGCCTGACGGTGGAGGGTTAAGCAATGGCACAGACCAAGCGACAGAAAGCGATCCGTGCTGCCGTGCAGCCGGGCAAGGCGTATTCGATCGACGAAGCGCTGAAGATCGTCAAGACCACCAGCAAGGCCAAGTTCGTCGAAGCCGTCGACGTGGCCGTGCGCCTGGGCGTGGACGCGAAGAAGTCCGACCAGCAGGTGCGCGGTTCCACCGTGCTGCCGGCCGGTACCGGCAAGAGCGTGCGCGTGGCCGTGTTCGCCCCCGCCGGCGCCAAGGCCGATGAGGCGCTGGCCGCCGGTGCCGACGCCGTCGGCATGGACGACCTCGCCGAGAAGATGCAGGGCGGCGACCTGAACTACGACGTGGTCATCGCCACCCCGGACGCGATGCGCGTCGTCGGCAAGCTGGGCACCCTGCTGGGCCCGCGCGGCCTGATGCCGAACCCCAAGGTCGGCACCGTGTCCGCCAACCCGGCCGAAGCGGTCAAGAACGCCAAGTCGGGCCAGGTGCGCTACCGCACCGACAAGGCCGGCATCATCCACTGCACCATCGGCAAGGCCAGCTTCGAAGACGACGCGCTGAAGAGCAACCTGCAGGCGCTGCTGCTGGACCTGGTCAAGGCCAAGCCGGCGACCTCGAAGGGCACCTACCTGCAGAAGATCTCGGTGAGCTCGACCATGGGTCCGGGCGTCACCATCGATCAGGCTTCGCTGTCCCTGAAGTAATCGCAACACGGCGCCGCCCGCGAGGTGCGGCGCCGGTGTCACCCTTTTGAAGGCGTCGCCCGGGGCAACCCGACGCGAAGCCGTCAAAGACCGCAGGCGCGGTCTGCGCACACCGACGACGGGCACGGAAGCTCGACACGGCAAGGAGTCGCCGTCGGTACAGCGGGATCGCTTAATCAGCCCCTCGGGGCCAGCCGGCGTAGATGGTGCCGCCTTTCTGGAGTTTTTCTGGTGCAGGCCAGCCCGGTGTTCCGGGCGCGCTCACTCCAGGTCTGGAACGGCCACCAACTGGGATGCCATGCGGCATCCCCGGCATCCAGGATGGAGGCCGCCCAGGACCGCAAGCGGCAGGAGCCGCGAGCGGAGTAAGTTTGAAGCAGGGATTCGGGATTCGGGATTGGGGATTGGCAAGAGCGGCGGTATCGCTCCTGACGCATCCCAGGTCGCGCATTTCAACTCCCGGCTTTAACGGAGGAGTGCAATGGCTCTCAATCTGTCCCAGAAGCAAGAAGTCGTCGCCGAACTGGCCGACGTCGCCGCGAAGGCCCACTCCTTGGTTGCTGCCGAGTACGCCGGCATCACGGTCTCGCAAATGACCGCGATGCGCAAGAAGGCGCGCGAAACCGGTGTGTACTTGCGTGTTGTCAAGAACACCCTGGCCGCGCGTGCCGTTGCCGGTACCGAATACGAGTGCGTCCAGGACGCGCTGGTCGGTCCGCTGCTGTATGCGTTCTCGACGGAAGAACCCGGCGCTGCCGGTCGTCTGATCAAGGAATTCGCCAAGGGTAACGACAAGCTGCAGGCCAAGGTCGTGTCGCTGGGTGGTCAGCTGTATCCGGCCGCTCATCTCGAGGTGTTGGCGTCGCTGCCGACCCGCGAGCAGGCGCTGGCCATGCTGGCACGCGTGCTGGCCGAGCCGGCGAGCATGTTCGCCCGTGCGGTCAAGGCCGTGGGCGACAAGCAGGGTGGCGGCGACGCCGCGCCTGCCGACGCCGAAGCGGAAGCCCCGGCCGAAACGGCTTAAGTTCGCGACACCTGAAACGGTTCACTAGAACCTCATCCAGAAAAAATTCCAAAGGTAATCACAATGTCCCTGTCTAACGAGCAGATCGTCGACGCAATCGCCGAAAAGACCCTCATGGAAGTGATGGAGCTGGTCAAGGCCATCGAAGACAAGTTCGGCGTCTCCGCCGCCGCCCCGGTCGCCGCTGCCGGTCCGGCCGTGGCCGCCGCCCCGGTCGAAGAGCAGACCGAGTTCAACGTCATCCTGATCGACGCCGGCGCCAAGAAGGTCGACGTCATCAAGGCCGTCCGCGCCATCACCGGCCTGGGCCTGAAGGAAGCCAAGGACCTCACCGAGGCCGGCGGCGTCCTGAAGGAAGCCGTGTCGAAGGAAGACGCCGACAAGTTCAAGAAGGACCTGGAAGCCGCTGGCGCGAAGGTCGAAGTCAAGTAAGCAGTCCCTTGCATCGCCAGCCGTTCAAGGCGATGCACTGAAGGCTGGGGGCGAAAGCCCCCGGCCTTTGGCCGTTTCAGGCGGGAACCGGGAATCGGGAATGGAGAATCGGAACAGCCACGCTACGTGCGCTCCACGATTCCCCTTTCTCCATTCCCCAGTCCCCGCTTCACCACCGAGTTGGTAGTTGGAAGTAGCGGGAGAAGGCGTGCTGGTGCCGGCAATACCAGCGACTTCCAACTGACAATTTATGTTCACTCAGGGCCGCGGACGCGTGGCCCGCATCAGCCAAGGTGATACCTCATGACGTCTTATTCGTTCACCGAAAAGAAGCGTATTCGCAAGGACTTCGGCAAGCAGCGCTCGATCCTCGAAGTGCCGTTCCTGCTCGCCATCCAGGTGGATTCCTACCGCGAGTTCCTGCAGGAGAACACCGACCCGAACAAGCGTTCGGACCACGGCCTGCACGCGGCCCTGAAATCGGTGTTCCCGATCTCCAGCTACAGCGGCAACGCGGCGCTGGAGTACGTCGGCTACAAGCTCGGCGAACCGGTGTTCGACGAGCGTGAATGCCGCCAGCGCGGCATGAGCTACGGCGCGCCGCTGCGCGTGACCGTGCGCCTGGTGATCTACGATCGCGAGTCCTCGACCAAGGCGATCAAGTACGTCAAGGAGCAGGAGGTCTACCTCGGCGAAATCCCGCTGATGACCGACAACGGCACCTTCATCGTCAACGGCACCGAGCGCGTCATCGTTTCGCAGCTGCACCGCTCGCCGGGCGTGTTCTTCGACCACGACCGCGGCAAGACCCACAGCTCGGGCAAGCTGCTGTACAGCGCCCGCATCATTCCGTACCGCGGCTCCTGGCTGGACTTCGAGTTCGACCCGAAGGACGCGCTGTTCACCCGTATCGACCGCCGCCGCAAGCTGCCGGTGTCGATCCTGCTGCGCGCGCTCGGCTACTCGAACGAGGAGATGCTGTCCGAGTTCTTCGAGATCAACACCTTCCACATCGACCCGAAGGAAGGCGTGCAGCTGGAGCTGGTGCCCGAGCGCCTGCGCGGCGAAACCCTGAACTTCGACCTGGCCGACGGCGACAAGGTCATCGTCGAAGCCGGCAAGCGCATCACCGCGCGCCACGTCAAGCAGCTCGAAGCCTCCGGCATCGCCGCGCTGGCCGTGCCCGACGAGTACCTGGTCGGCCGCATCCTGTCGCACGACGTGGTCGATGCCTCGACCGGCGAACTGCTGGCCAGCGCCAACGACGAGATCAGCGAAGATCAGCTGACCGCCTTCCGCAAGGCCGGCGTCGACGCCGTGGGCACGCTGTGGGTCAACGACCTGGATCGCGGCCCGTACCTGTCCAACACCCTGCGCATCGATCCGACCAAGACCCAGCTCGAGGCGCTGGTCGAGATCTACCGCATGATGCGTCCGGGCGAGCCGCCGACCAAGGACGCCGCGCAGAACCTGTTCCACAACCTGTTCTTCACCTTCGAGCGCTACGACCTGTCCACGGTCGGCCGCATGAAGTTCAACCGCCGTGTCGGCCGCAAGGAAGTCACCGGCGAGTCGGTGCTGTACGACAAGAAGTACTTCGGCGAGCGCAACGACGAGGAGTCCAAGCGCCTGGTCGCCGAGCACGCCGACAGCTCCGACATCCTGGACGTGATCAAGGTCCTGACCGAGATCCGCAACGGCCGCGGCGTGGTCGACGACATCGACCACCTGGGCAACCGTCGCGTGCGTTCGGTCGGCGAAATGGCCGAGAACGTGTTCCGCGTGGGCCTGGTCCGCGTCGAGCGCGCGGTCAAGGAGCGTCTGTCGATGGCCGAGTCCGAAGGCCTGACCCCGCAGGAACTGATCAACGCCAAGCCGGTGGCCGCCGCGATCAAGGAGTTCTTCGGCTCCTCGCAGCTGTCGCAGTTCATGGACCAGAACAACCCGCTGTCGGAAGTGACGCACAAGCGTCGCGTCTCCGCGCTGGGCCCGGGCGGTCTAACCCGCGAGCGTGCCGGCTTCGAAGTGCGCGACGTGCATCCGACCCACTACGGCCGCGTCTGCACCATTGAAACGCCGGAAGGCCCGAACATCGGCCTGATCAACTCGCTGGCGGTGTATGCCCGCACCAACCAGTACGGCTTCCTCGAGACGCCGTACCGTAAGGTCGTGGACGGCCAGATCACCGACGAAGTCGAGTACCTGTCGGCGATCGAAGAGAACGAGTACGTCATCGCCCAGGCCAACGCGCTGCACGACGCCAAGAGCCGCCTGACCGAGCAGTTCGTGCCGTGCCGCTACCAGGGCGAGTCGCTGCTGAAGCCGCCGGCGGAAGTGCACTTCATGGACGTGTCGCCGATGCAGACCGTGTCGATCGCGGCCGCGCTGGTGCCGTTCCTGGAGCACGACGACGCCAACCGCGCACTGATGGGCGCGAACATGCAGCGCCAGGCCGTGCCGACGCTGCGTGCGCAGAAGCCGCTGGTCGGTACCGGCATCGAGCGCGCCGTGGCGCGCGACTCGGGCGTGACCGTGAACGCCCGCCGTGGCGGCGTGATCGAGCAGATCGACGCCGGCCGCATCGTGGTCAAGGTCAACGAGGCCGAGATCGGTGGCGGCACCGACGCCGGCGTCGACATCTACAACCTGATCAAGTACACCCGTTCCAACCAGAACACCTGCATCAACCAGCGTCCGCTGGTGAACGTGGGCGACGTGATCGCGCGCGGCGACGTGCTGGCCGACGGCCCCTCGACCGACATCGGCGAGCTGGCCCTGGGCCAGAATATGCTGATCGCGTTCATGCCGTGGAACGGCTACAACTTCGAAGACTCCATCCTGCTCTCCGAGCGCGTGGTGGAAGAGGATCGCTACACCACGATCCACATCGAAGAACTGACCTGCGTGGCGCGCGACACCAAGCTGGGGCCGGAGGAAATCTCCGCCGACATCCCCAACGTGTCCGAGCAGGCGCTGAACCGTCTGGACGAGAGCGGCGTGGTGTACATCGGTGCGGAAGTGCGCGCCGGCGACATCATGGTCGGCAAGGTCACGCCGAAGGGCGAGAGCCAGCTGACTCCGGAAGAGAAGCTGCTGCGCGCGATCTTCGGCGAGAAGGCCTCGGACGTGAAGGACAGCTCGCTGCGCGTGCCGCCGGGCATGGACGGCACCGTCATCGACGTGCAGGTGTTCACCCGCGACGGCATCGAGAAGGACAAGCGCGCCCGCCAGATCGAGGAAAACGAGATCAAGCGGGTCAAGAAGGACTTCGACGACCAGTTCCGCATCCTGGAAAGCGCGATCTATGCGCGTCTGCGTGGCCAGCTGATCGGCAAGGTCGCCAACGGCGGTCCGAACCTGAAGAAGGGCGACACCATCAGCGACGCCTACCTGGACGGCCTGAAGAAGTCCGACTGGTTCGCGCTGCGCATGAAGGACGAGGACGCCTCCGAGGCGATCGAGCGCGCGCAGAAGCAGATCCAGGCGCACGAGAAGGAGTTCGAGCGTCGCTTCGCCGACAAGCGCGGCAAGATCACCGCCGGCGACGACCTCGCCCCGGGCGTGCTGAAGATGGTCAAGGTGTTCCTGGCGGTGAAGCGCCGCATCCAGCCCGGCGACAAGATGGCCGGTCGCCACGGCAACAAGGGTGTCGTGTCGATGATCCAGCCGATCGAGGACATGCCGTACATGGCCAACGGCGAGACCGTGGACATCGTGCTGAACCCGCTAGGCGTGCCGTCGCGTATGAACATCGGCCAGGTGCTGGAAGTGCACCTGGGCTGGGCCGCCAAGGGCCTGGGTCGCAAGATCCAGAACATGCTCGAGGCCCAGGCCAAGGTCGCCGACCTGCGCAAGTTCCTGGCGCAGATCTACAACCACGACCAGAAGCTGGGCGAGGATCGCGTGGACCTGGACCAGTTCAGCGACGCGGAACTGCTGGCGTTGTCGAAGAACCTGACCGACGGCGTGCCGATGGCCACCCCGGTGTTCGACGGTGCGACCGAGGCCGAGATCAAGCACATGCTCGAGCTCGCCGACCTGCCGATCAGCGGCCAGACCCAGCTGTACGACGGCCGCACCGGCGAGGCGTTCGATCGCCACACCACGGTGGGCTACATGCACATGCTGAAGCTGAACCACCTGGTCGACGACAAGATGCACGCGCGCTCCACCGGCCCGTACTCGCTGGTCACCCAGCAGCCGCTGGGCGGCAAGGCGCAGTTCGGCGGCCAGCGCTTCGGCGAAATGGAAGTCTGGGCGCTGGAAGCCTACGGCGCGGCCTACACCCTGCAGGAAATGCTGACGGTGAAGTCCGACGACGTGCAGGGCCGCAACCAGATGTACAAGAACATCGTCGACGGCGAGCACGAGATGGTCGCCGGCATGCCGGAGTCCTTCAACGTGCTGGTAAAGGAAATCCGCTCGCTGGCGATCAACATGGAACTGGAAGACTGAGGGCAGGGAATGAGGAGTCGGGACTAGGAAACCGCCCGGGCGTTTGCCCACAGGCCGCCGGCGTTTCCTGTCCCGCCTCTCCGCTTCCAACGATTCCCTATTCGCTATTCCCGATTCCCGGAGAAATCAAATGAAAGACCTGCTCAACCTCTTCAACCAGCAGCGCCAGACGCTGGACTTCGACGCGATCAAGATCGCGCTGGCCTCGCCGGACCTGATCCGTTCGTGGTCCTTCGGCGAAGTGAAGAAGCCGGAAACCATCAACTACCGCACCTTCAAGCCCGAGCGCGACGGCCTGTTCTGCGCCGCCATCTTCGGTCCGATCAAGGACTACGAGTGCCTGTGCGGCAAGTACAAGCGCATGAAGCACCGCGGCGTGGTCTGCGAGAAGTGCGGCACCGAAGTGACACTGGCCAAGGTGCGCCGCGAGCGCATGGGCCACATCGACCTGGCCTCGCCGGTCGCGCACATCTGGTTCCTGAAGTCGCTGCCGTCGCGCATCGGCCTGATGCTGGACATGACCCTGCGCGACATCGAGCGCGTGCTGTACTTCGAAGCCTACGTGGTGACCGAGCCGGGCCTGACCGCCCTGGAGCGCCGCCAGCTGCTGACCGAAGAGCAGTACCTGACCGCGCGCCAGGAGCACGGCGACGACTTCGACGCCGCCATGGGCGCCGAGGCCGTGTACGAACTGCTGCGCACCATCGACCTGCAGTCGGAAATGACCCGCCTGCGCGAAGAGATCGCCAGCACCGGTTCGGAAACCAAGCTCAAGCGTCTGACCAAGCGCATCAAGCTGATCGAGGCCTTCATCGAGTCCGGCAACCGTCCGGAGTGGATGGTGATGACCGTGCTGCCGGTGCTGCCGCCGGATCTGCGTCCGCTGGTGCCGCTGGACGGCGGCCGCTTCGCGACGTCCGATCTGAACGATCTGTACCGCCGCGTCATCAACCGCAACAACCGCCTGCGCCGCCTGCTCGAGCTGAACGCGCCGGACATCATCGTGCGCAACGAAAAGCGCATGCTGCAGGAATCGGTCGATGCGCTGCTGGACAACGGCCGTCGCGGCCGTGCCATCACCGGCACCAACAAGCGCCCGCTGAAGTCGCTGGCCGACATGATCAAGGGCAAGCAGGGCCGGTTCCGCCAGAACCTGCTCGGCAAGCGCGTGGACTACTCCGGCCGTTCGGTGATCGTGGTCGGCCCGACCCTGCGTCTGCACGAGTGCGGCCTGCCGAAGAAGATGGCGCTGGAGCTGTTCAAGCCGTTCGTGTTCGCCAAGCTGCAGCGTCGCGGCCTGGCCACCACCATCAAGGCCGCCAAGAAGCTGGTCGAGCGCGAAGAAGCCGAGGTCTGGGACATCCTGGAAGAGGTGATCCGCGAGCACCCGGTGCTGCTGAACCGTGCGCCGACCCTGCACCGTCTGGGCATCCAGGCGTTCGAGCCGGTGCTGATCGAAGGCAAGGCGATCCAGCTGCACCCGCTGGTCTGCACCGCGTTCAACGCCGACTTCGACGGTGACCAGATGGCCGTGCACGTGCCGCTGTCGCTGGAAGCGCAGCTGGAAGCGCGCGCGCTGATGATGTCCACCAACAACATCCTGTCGCCGGCCAACGGCGAGCCGATCATCGTGCCGTCGCAGGACGTGGTGCTGGGTCTGTACTACATGACCCGCGCGCTGGAGAACAAGAAGGGCGAGGGCATGGTCTTCGCCAACATCGCCGAAGTGAAGCGCGCCTACGACAACCGTGCGGTCGAACTGCACGCCAAGGTCAAGGTCCGCATCACCGAGACGGTGATCGACGAGGACGGCAACCGCAGCAAGAAGGCCTCGATCGTGGACACCACGATCGGGCGCGCGCTGCTGGCCGAGATCCTGCCGGAAGGCCTGCCGTTCGCGCTGGCCAACACCGAGCTGACCAAGAAGAACATCAGCCGCCTGATCAACTCCAGCTACCGTCAGCTGGGTTTGAAGGACAGCGTCGTGTTCGCCGACAAGCTGATGTACACCGGCTTCGCCTACGCGACCCGCGCCGGCGTGTCGATCGGCATCGACGACATGCTGATCCCGTCGGAGAAGAAGGGCATCCTCGGCGAAGCCGAGCAGGAAGTGCTGGAAATCCAGGAGCAGTACCAGTCCGGTCTGGTCACCGCCGGCGAGCGCTACAACAAGGTCGTGGACATCTGGTCGCGCACCAACGAGCGCATCGCCAAGGCGATGATGGACACCATCGGCACCGAGAAGGTGGTCAACGCCAAGGGCGAGACCATCGACCAGAAGTCGATGAACTCGCTGTACATCATGGCCGACTCCGGCGCGCGTGGTTCGCAGGCGCAGATCCGTCAGCTGGCCGGCATGCGCGGCCTGATGGCCCGCCCGGATGGCTCGATCATCGAGACGCCGATCAAGGCGAACTTCCGCGAAGGCCTGAACGTGCAGGAGTACTTCAACTCCACCCACGGTGCCCGTAAGGGTCTGGCCGATACCGCGCTGAAGACCGCCAACTCCGGTTACCTGACCCGCCGCCTGGTCGACGTGGCGCAGGACGTGGTGATCACCGAGCCCGATTGCGGCACCACCGACGGCCTGACCATGACCCCGATCGTGGAAGGCGGCGACGTGGTCGAACCCTTGCGCGACCGCGTGCTCGGCCGCGTGGTGGCCGAGGACGTGTTCCTGCCGGGCAACGACGAGGATCCGATCGTCACCCGCAACACCCTGCTCGACGAGCAGTGGGTGGCCAAGCTGGAAGAGGCCGGCGTGCAGTCGGTCAAGGTCCGCTCGACCATCACCTGCGAATCGGCGTTCGGCGTGTGCGCGCGTTGCTACGGCCGCGACCTGGCCCGTGGCCACCTGGTCAACATCGGCGAAGCGGTCGGCGTCATCGCCGCGCAGTCGATCGGCGAGCCGGGTACCCAGCTGACCATGCGTACCTTCCACATCGGCGGCGCGGCCTCGCGTGCGGCGGCGGTGGACAACATCACGGTCAAGACCACCGGTTCGATCAAGTTCAACAACCTCAAGTCGGTCGAGCATGCCAACGGCTCGCTGGTGGCGGTGTCGCGTTCGGGCGAACTGTCGGTGCTCGACGGCCACGGCCGCGAGCGCGAGCGCTACAAGCTGCCGTACGGCGCCACCATCACCGCCAAGGACGGCGACGCCGTCAAGGCCGGCCAGTCGGTGGCGAACTGGGATCCGCACAATCACCCGATCGTGTCGGAAGTGGCCGGTTTCATCCGCTTCATCGACTTCATCGACGGCGTCACCGTCATCGAGAAGACCGACGAACTGACCGGCCTGGCCTCGCGCGAGATCACCGATCCGAAGCGTCGCGGCACCCAGGCCAAGGACCTGCGCCCGATCGTGCGCATCGTCGACGCCAAGGGCAACGACCTGACCATCCCGGGCACCGATCTGCCGGCGCAGTACCTGCTGCCGCCGCGCTCGATCGTCAACCTGCAGGACGGCGCGCCGGTCGGCGTGGGCGACGTGGTCGCCAAGATCCCGCAGGAAGCGTCCAAGACCCGCGACATCACCGGTGGTCTGCCGCGCGTGGCCGACCTGTTCGAAGCGCGCAAGCCGAAGGATCCGGCGATCCTGGCCGAGCGTTCGGGCATCATCAGCTTCGGCAAGGACACCAAGGGCAAGCAGCGCCTGATCATCAAGGACACCGACGGGTCGGAGCACGAAGAGCTGATCCCGAAGTACCGCCAGATCATCGTGTTCGAAGGCGAGCACGTGGCCAAGGGCGAAACCGTGGTGGACGGCGAGCCGAGCCCGCAGGACATCCTGCGTCTGCTGGGCGTCGAGCCGCTGGCCGCGTACCTGGTCAAGGAAATCCAGGACGTGTACCGCCTGCAGGGCGTGAAGATCAACGACAAGCACATCGAGGTCATCACCCGGCAGATGCTGCGCAAGGTCGAGATCACCGACCAGGGCAACAGCAAGTTCCTCAACGGCGAGCAGGCCGAGCGCCAGCGCGTCATCGAGGAGAACGCCCGCCTGGTGACCCGCAACGAGCTGCCGGCCAAGTACGAGCCGGTGCTGCTGGGCATCACCAAGGCCTCGCTGGCGACAGAGTCGTTCATCTCGGCCGCGTCGTTCCAGGAGACCACCCGCGTCCTCACCGAGGCGGCGGTCCGCGGCACCAGCGACACGCTGCGCGGCCTGAAGGAAAACGTGATCGTGGGTCGCCTGATCCCGGCCGGTACCGGCCTGGCGTACCACAACACGCGCCGCCGCAACGCCAGCGGCCTGACCGAGTCGGAGATGCAGACCCTGTCCGGCGGCAGCGCCGAGCCAGCGGTCGAGACCTCCGCGCCGGCGGCTGCGGGCAGCGAAGAGTAAGCAGCAAGCCGGACCGGTCCCGCTCGCGGGGCCGGTCTACCAAGCGAAAGGGGGCGCAGCGGAAGCGCCCCGTATTCCGGCCCCGGACGGGCCAGCAAGTAAAAATTCCGTTGTGTTGACGGCGCTTTGACTTGCCCGCTATACTTTCCTGTCTCGGCAGGCCGTCCTTCGGCCTGCCTTCGTTTTCACGCATCCAGGCCCGACGGCCTCAATCAGAAGAATCCACTGATGGCGACGATCAACCAGCTGGTCCGCAAGCCGCGGCAGGCGACCACCTACAAGAGCGCCTCTCCGGCGCTGGACAAGTGCCCGCAGCGCCGTGGCGTCTGCACGCGCGTGTACACCACCACCCCGAAGAAGCCGAACTCGGCCCTGCGCAAGGTCGCCAAGGTGCGCCTGACCAACCAGGAAGAGGTCATCAGCTACATCGGCGGCGAAGGCCACAACCTGCAGGAGCACTCCGTGGTCCTGATCCGCGGCGGCCGCGTCAAGGATCTGCCGGGCGTGCGCTACCACACCGTGCGCGGTTCGCTCGACGCTGCCGGCGTTGCCAAGCGTCGCCAGGGTCGTTCCAAGTACGGCGCCAAGCGCCCGAAGAGCTAAGGGAAAGTACACATGTCTCGTAAAGGTAATACGCCGCAGCGCGCCGTTCTCCCGGACCCCAAGCACGGGAGCGAAACCATCGCCCGCTTCATCAACATGGTGATGCTGAGCGGCAAGAAGTCGGTCGCCGAAAAGATCGTGTACGGCGCGATGGACGTGATCGGCGAGAAGAACCCCAACGCCATCGAGCTGGTGCAGAAGGCGCTGGACAACGTCGCTCCGGCGGTCGAAGTCAAGTCCCGCCGCGTCGGCGGCGCCACCTACCAGGTGCCGGTCGAGGTGCGTTCCTCCCGTCGCATGGCGCTGGCGATGCGCTGGCTGATCGACTCGGCGCGCAAGCGCGGCGAGAACTCGATGCCGCGCAAGCTCGCGGCCGAGCTGGTCGATGCTTCGGAAAACCGTGGCGGCGCCATCAAGAAGCGCGAAGAGACTCACCGCATGGCGGAAGCGAACAAGGCGTTCGCGCACTACCGCTGGTGACCTTCCGGGCCTTGGAAACGGGGCCCGCTGGCACCATCTGAGTGCCGCTAGCCGCGCCGTTGCGCGTGGCACAAATCCGAAGGCCGCCGCAAGGCGGCGTTCGGCCATCCGAAATCCAAGAAATTTGAGAGGCTCCCTGTGGCCCGTACCACTCCCATCGAGCGTTACCGCAACTTCGGCATCATGGCTCACATCGATGCCGGCAAGACCACCACCTCCGAACGCATCCTGTTCTACACCGGCGTCAGCCACAAGATCGGCGAGGTGCATGACGGTGCCGCGACGATGGACTGGATGGAGCAGGAGCAGGAGCGTGGCATCACGATCACCTCCGCGGCCACCACCGCGTTCTGGACTGGCATGGACAAGTCCATGCCGCAGCACCGCTTCAACATCATCGACACCCCCGGGCACGTGGACTTCACCATCGAAGTCGAGCGCTCGCTGCGCGTGCTCGACGGCGCGGTGTTCGTGCTGTGCGCGGTCGGCGGCGTGCAGCCGCAGTCCGAGACCGTGTGGCGTCAGGCCAACAAGTACGCGGTGCCGCGTCTGGCGTTCGTCAACAAGATGGACCGCACCGGCGCCAACTTCGACAAGGTCGTCGAGCAGCTGAAGGCCCGCCTGGGCGCCTACCCGGTGCCGATGCAGGTGCCGATCGGCGCCGAAGACGGCTTCGAAGGCGTGGTCGACCTGGTCAAGATGAAGGCGATCCACTGGGATACCGCCTCGCAGGGCACCGTGTTCGAATACCGCGACATCCCCGCGCACCTGGTCGACAAGGCCGCCGAAGCGCGCGCGTTCATGGTTGAGGCCGCGGCCGAAGCCAACGAAGACCTGATGGACAAGTACCTCAACGAGGGCGACCTGTCCGAGGCCGAGATCCTGGGCGGTCTGCGCGAGCGCACCCTGAAGGTGGAAGTGGTGCCGGTGTACTGCGGTACCGCGTTCAAGAACAAGGGCGTGCAGGCCATGCTCGACGGCGTGATCCAGCTGCTGCCGTCGCCCAGCGACCGTCCGCCGGTCAAGGGCATCGACGAGGACGAGAAGGAAGACAGCCGTCCGGCCACCGACAACGCCCCGTTCTCGGCGCTGGCGTTCAAGATCATGACCGACCCGTTCGTCGGCTCGCTGACCTTCTTCCGCGTCTACTCGGGCACGCTGAACTCCGGCGACCAGGTGTACAACCCGGTCAAGTCGAAGAAGGAGCGCGTGGGTCGCATCCTGCAGATGCACTCCAACAACCGCGAAGAGATCAAGGAAGTGCGCGCGGGCGACATCGCCGCGGCGGTGGGCCTGAAGGACGTCACCACCGGCGACACGCTGTGCGCGCAGGACCACATCATCACCCTGGAGCGCATGGTGTTCCCGGAGCCGGTGATCTCGATGGCGGTCGAGCCGAAGACCAAGTCGGACCAGGAAAAGATGGGCATCGCGCTGAGCCGTCTGGCGCAGGAAGATCCCTCGTTCCGCGTCAACACCGACGAAGAGTCCGGCCAGACCATCATCCGCGGCATGGGCGAGCTGCACCTGGAAATCATCGTCGACCGCATGAAGCGCGAGTTCAACGTCGAAGCCAACGTCGGCAAGCCGCAGGTGGCCTACCGCGAGACCATCCGCAAGGCGGTCAAGCAGGAAGGCAAGTTCGTGCGTCAGTCCGGCGGTAAGGGCCAGTACGGTCACGTCGTGCTCGAGATCGAGCCGCAGGAACGCGGCCAGGGCTACACCTTCGAGAACGCGATCGTCGGCGGCGTGGTCCCGAAGGAATACATCCCGGCGGTGGACAAGGGCATCCAGGAAGCGGTGGCCAACGGCGTGATGGCCGGCTACCCGATCGTGGACGTCAAGGTGCGCCTGATCGACGGTTCGTACCATGACGTCGACTCGTCGGAAATGGCGTTCAAGATCGCCGGCTCGATGGGCTTCAAGGAAGGCTTCAACAAGGCCAACCCGGTGCTGCTGGAGCCGATCATGAAGGTCGAGATCGTCACCCCGGAGGATTACCTGGGCGACGTGATGGGCGACGTGAGCCGTCGTCGCGGCATCCTGCAGGGCCAGGACGACAGCCCGTCGGGCAAGGTGATCAACGCGATGGTGCCGCTGGGCGAAATGTTCGGCTACGCCACCACGCTGCGCTCGATGTCGCAGGGTCGCGCCACCTTCTCGATGGAGTTCGACCACTACGCCGAAGCGCCGGCCAACATCGCCGACTCGGTCATCAAGAAGAACTGAGATTAGAGCGACGGGATGCGTGCCGCGGACCCGATCCGCGCCGCATCCCGCTCGCTCGTCCCCCAATACGAATCACGAGGTAGAGAAGACATGGCAAAGGGTAAGTTCGAGCGCACCAAGCCGCACGTCAACGTCGGCACCATCGGTCACGTCGACCACGGCAAGACCACGCTGACCGCGGCGCTGACCAAGATCGGCGCAGAGCGCTTCGGCGGCGAGTTCAAGGCGTACGACGCGATCGACGCGGCGCCGGAAGAGAAGGCGCGCGGCATCACGATCTCGACCGCCCACGTGGAATACGAATCCCCGACGCGCCACTACGCGCACGTGGATTGCCCGGGTCACGCGGACTACGTCAAGAACATGATCACCGGTGCGGCGCAGATGGACGGCGCGATCCTGGTGTGCTCGGCCGCTGACGGCCCGATGCCGCAGACCCGCGAGCACATCCTGCTGTCGCGCCAGGTCGGCGTGCCGCACATCGTGGTGTTCCTGAACAAGGCCGACATGGTCGACGACGCCGAGCTGCTCGAGCTGGTCGAGATGGAAGTGCGCGAGCTGCTGAGCAAGTACGACTTCCCGGGCGACGACACCCCGATCATCCACGGTTCGGCCCGTCTGGCGCTGGAAGGCGACCAGAGCGAGATCGGCGTGCCGGCGATCCTGAAGCTGGTGGACGCGCTGGATTCGTTCATCCCGGAGCCGCAGCGCGACGTGGACAAGCCGTTCCTGATGCCGGTGGAAGACGTGTTCTCGATCTCGGGCCGCGGCACCGTGGTGACCGGTCGTATCGAGCGCGGCATCATCAAGGTGGGCGACGAAATCGAAATCGTCGGCATCCGTGCGACGCAGAAGACCACCGTGACCGGCGTGGAAATGTTCCGCAAGCTGCTGGACCAGGGCCAGGCAGGCGACAACGCGGGGCTGCTGCTGCGCGGCACCAAGCGTGACGACGTGGAGCGCGGCCAGGTGCTGTGCAAGCCGGGTTCGATCAAGCCGCACACCGAGTTCGAAGCCGAGGTGTACGTGCTGTCGAAGGACGAGGGCGGCCGTCACACCCCGTTCTTCAAGGGCTACCGTCCGCAGTTCTACTTCCGCACCACCGACATCACCGGTGCGGTGCAACTGCCGGAAGGCGTGGAAATGGTGATGCCGGGCGACAACGTCAAGATGGTGGTGACGCTGATCAACCCGGTGGCGATGGACGAAGGCCTGCGCTTCGCGATCCGCGAGGGCGGCCGTACCGTCGGCGCCGGCGTGGTGGCCAAGATCATCAAGTAATGCCCTCCGGCGGCGCAGGCCGCCGGCTGGAATCGCCAGCGACCTCGGTCGCCGGCATCGCGAAGGGTCGGCGCAAGCCGGCCCTTCGTCGTTTCGGGCTATGCAAAATTCTTGCGATTTGCTCCGCCGTGGTGTTGCGGAGGCGTGAAGTCGTCGCTATAATGCGCGGCTCGGCGTTCCTGGGTAGGGCGCCGGTAAGACAGCGAAAAGAGAGGCAGGACGCCGCTCGTGTTCGCAGGACCGGGAAGGTCGCGTCGCATGGAGCACTCAACAGCCCCGGGTTGTTGACGTTGCTCTAGCTGCGCATTATACTTTTCCGTCTGGGCAGGCCGGGTCGACTGGTCTGCCCCAGTTTTTGGGGCGGAGGAATGCCCCCGCCGAGCCGGATGCTCTGCGGTACGACATCAGGAAACAACCGGGGCAGGTATCCCAGAGGCCTTGCCCGTCGCTCTTTTAACGAAGGAACCCACCGTCATGGCGGACCAAAAGATCCGGATTCGGCTGAAGGCGTTCGATCATCGTTTGATCGACCGTTCGGCCAGCGAGATCGTCGAGACGGCCAAGCGGACCGGCGCGCAAGTGCGTGGCCCGATCCCGCTGCCGACCAAGATCGAACGCTACACCATCCTCGTTTCCCCGCACGTCGACAAGGACGCGCGTGACCAGTACGAGACCCGCACGCACAAGCGCGTGCTCGACATCGTCGACCCCAACGACAAGACCGTGGACGCGCTGATGAAGCTCGAGCTCGCGGCTGGCGTCGATGTCCAGATCAAGTTGACCTGAGGACTACGACCATGACGAAGAAGTATTCGTTGGGCTTCGTGGGCCGCAAGGCCGGCATGAGCCGCGTCTTCACCGAAGACGGCCGCTCCATCCCGGTCACCCTGATCGAAGCGACCCCGAACCGCATCACCCAGCTCAAGACCGTCGAAGCCGACGGCTACAGCGCCGTGCAGATCACCGTGGGCGCCCGTCGCGCCGCGCTGGTCAACAAGCCGGCGTCCGGCCATTTCGCCAAGGCGAAGGTCGAAGCGGGTCGCGGCCTGTGGGAGTTCCGCGTCGAGGACGCGCAGCTGGGCGAGTTCGCCGTCGGCGGCGAAATCAAGGCGGACATCTTCGCCGTCGGCCAGAAGGTCGACGTCCAGGGCGTCACCAAGGGTAAGGGCTTCCAGGGCACCATCAAGCGGCACAACTTCCGCATGGGCGATGCCACCCACGGTAACTCGCTGTCGCATCGCGCGCCGGGTTCGCTGGGTCAGCGCCAGACCCCGGGTCGCGTTTTCCCGGGCAAGAAGATGTCCGGCCACATGGGCGCGGTGCAGCAGAGCACGCAGAATCTGGAAGTGGTCAAGGTCGACGTCGAGCGTGGCCTGATCGCCATTCGCGGCGCTGTGCCTGGCGCTGCCGGTGGCGACGTGATCGTGCGTCCGGCTAGCAAGGCATAAGGAGAGATGACGATGGAACTCGTTATCACGGGTAGCAACAACAAGGTCTCGGTCTCCGACGCCGTGTTCGGCCGCGATTTCAGCGAGGATCTGGTTCACCAGGTCGTCGTCGCCTATCGCAACGCCGGCCGCGCCGGCACCAAGGCGCAGAAGACGCGTTCGGAAGTCAACGGCACCACCAAGAAGTCGAAGAAGCAGAAGGGCGGTGGCGCTCGCCACGGCGCGCTGACCGCTCCGATCTTCGTCGGCGGTGGCGTGACCTTCGCGGCCAAGCCGCGCAGCTTCGAGCAGAAGGTCAACCGCAAGATGTACCGCGCAGCCATCTGCGCGATCCTCTCGGAACTGAACCGCCAGGGCCGCCTGATGGTCGTCGACGCGTTCGACGTCGAGGCCAGCAAGACCAAGGGCCTGGTCGAGAAGCTGAAGGGTCTGGAAGTGGGCAAGCGCCCGCTGATCGTGACCGAAGAAGCGTCCGAGCATCTGTACCTGTCCGCCCGCAACCTTCCCTACGTGGAAGTGCGCGACGTGCAGGGCCTGGATCCGGTGTCGCTGGTCGGGGCCGATACGGTCGTGATCACCGCCGATGCGGTCAAGAAGGTCGAGGAGTGGCTGGCATGAGCAGCAACGAAAAAATCTTCAGCGTGCTGCGCGCTCCGCGTGTCTCCGAAAAGACCGCGCGCCTGCAGGAACTCTCCAATCAGTACGTCTTCGAGATTTCGAACGAAGCCACCAAGGCCGATGTCAAGGCCGCGGTCGAGCAGCTGTTCGACGTCAAGGTCGAGTCGGTCAACGTGTTGAACGTCAAGGGCAAGAACAAGTCCTTCCGTTCGCGCAGCGGTCGTCGCGGCGATTGGCGCAAGGCGTACGTGCGTCTGGCCGAAGGCCAGTCCATCGACGTAACGGCCAAGGCCTGAGGTACATCCCATGCCATTGATGAAATTCAAGCCCACCTCCGCAGGCCGTCGTTCGGCCGTGCGCGTGGTCACGCCCGATCTGCACAAGGGCGCCCCGCACGCTGCACTGGTGGAAAAGCAGAGCAAGTCCGGTGGTCGTAACCACCACGGCCGCATCACCACCCGCCACGTCGGCGGTGGCCACAAGCAGCACTACCGCGTCATCGACTTCAAGCGCAACAAGGAAGGTATCCCGGCGCGCGTGGAGCGGATCGAATACGATCCCAACCGCACCGCCCATATCGCCCTGCTGTGCTACGCCGACGGCGAGCGCCGCTACATCATCGCGCCGAAGGGCCTGAAGGCCGGCGACCAGGTGATCGCCGGTTCGGATGCGCCGATCAAGACCGGCAACACCCTGCCGCTGCGCAACATCCCGGTCGGTACCACTGTCCATGGGATCGAGCTGAAGCCGGGCAAGGGCGCGCAGATCGCGCGTGCCGCCGGCGCCGCGGTGCAGTTGGTCGCGCGTGAAGGCATCTACGCCACCCTGCGTCTGCGCTCCGGCGAAATGCGCAAGGTGCCGTCCGAGTGCCGCGCCACCATCGGCGAAGTCGGCAACGACGAGCACAACCTCGAGAAGCTGGGCAAGGCGGGCGCGAAGCGCTGGCGCGGCGTGCGTCCGACCGTTCGCGGTGCGGCCATGAACCCGGTCGACCACCCGCACGGTGGTGGTGAGGCGAAGGCCGGTCAGGGTAATCCGCATCCGGTCACCCCGTGGGGTGTCCCGACCAAGGGTTACAAGACGCGCCATAACAAGCGCACCGAACAATTCATCGTCCGCGATCGTAGGGGCTAATCGACCATGGCACGTTCACTCAAGAAGGGCCCGTTCGTCGATCACCACCTCGTCAAGAAGGTGGAGGCCGCGGCCGGTAGCAAGCGTCCGATCAAGACCTGGTCGCGTCGTTCGATGATCCTGCCGGAGATGGTGGGTTTCACCATCGCCGTGCATAACGGCAAGAACCACGTTCCGGTGCTGGTCAACGAGAACATGGTCGGCCACAAGCTCGGCGAATTTGCCGTCACCCGGACCTTCAAGGGTCACGGTGGCGACAAGAAGTCGGGCCGGTAAGGAGAGATGACGATGGAAGCGAAAGCAATCCTGCGCACCGCGCGCATCTCCCCGCAGAAGGCCCGCCTGGTCGCCGACCAGGTCCGTGGTCTTTCCGCCGAGCGGGCGGTCAACCTGCTGAAGTTCTCGGACAAGAAGGCTGCCCACCTGATCAAGAAGGTGGTGGAGTCGGCGATCGCCAATGCCGAGAACAACCAAGGCGCGGATGTCGACGAGCTGAAGGTCAAGACCATCATGGTTGATGAAGGTCCGACCCTGAAGCGTTTCATGGCGCGGGCGAAAGGCCGCGGTACCCGCATCCTCAAGCGCACCAGCCACATCACTGTGGTTGTGGGCGCCGCCAAGTAAGCGGAAAGGAAAAGACGATGGGTCATAAAGTTCATCCGATCGGAATCCGCCTGGGTATCGCCAAGGACTGGAATTCCAAGTGGTACGCCAACAAGGCCGAGTTCGCCGGTTACCTGGCAGCCGACCTCAAGGTCCGCGAAATGCTGCGCAAGAAGCTGGCGCAGGCGGGCATCAGCAAGATCCTGATCGAGCGTCCGGCCAAGACCGCGCGCGTGACGATCCACACCGCCCGCCCGGGCGTGGTGATCGGCAAGCGCGGTGAGGACATCGAGAAGCTGCGCAAGGAAGTGAGCGAGATGATGGGCGTCCCCGCCCACATCAACGTCACCGAAGTGCGCAAGCCGGAGCTGGATGCGCAACTGGTCGCCGAGTCGATCGCGCAGCAGCTGGAGCGTCGCATCATGTTCCGCCGCGCGATGAAGCGCTCGGTCGGCAACGCGATGCGCCTGGGTGCCCTGGGCATCAAGGTCAACGTCGCCGGCCGTCTGAACGGTGCGGAAATCGCCCGTTCCGAGTGGTACCGCGAGGGCCGCGTGCCGCTGCACACGCTGCGTGCCGACATCGACTACGGCTTCGCCGAAGCCAAGACGACCTACGGCATCATCGGCATCAAGGTCTGGATCTACAAGGGCGAGATCTTCGATTTCTCCCAGGTTGGCCAGGAAAAGCAGGACGATTCCCCGCGCAACGATCGTAACGATCGCGGCGACCGTGGCGACCGTCCGTCGCGTCCGGCCCGTGAAGCGAGGTAACGGCAATGTTGCAACCCAAGCGAACCAAATACCGCAAGATGCACAAGGGTCGTAACGACGGCCTGGCGTGGAGCGGAAACGCCGTCAGCTTCGGCGAGTACGGGCTGAAGGCCACGGCGCACGGTCAGCTGACCGCGCGCCAGATCGAGGCGGCGCGCCGCTCGATCAGCCGCTACGTCAAGCGCGGCGGCAAGATGTGGATCCGCGTGTTCCCGGACAAGCCGATCACCAAGAAGCCGATCGAAGTGCGAATGGGCTCCGGTAAGGGTAACGTCGAGTACTGGGTCGCGCAGATCCAGCCCGGTCGCATGATCTATGAAATCGAAGGCGTCGGCGAAGATGTCGCGCGCGAGGCGTTCCGCCTGGCCGCTGCCAAGCTTTCGGTGACCACCACCTTCGTGACCCGGACGGTACGCTGATGGACATCAAACAACTCCGCGAGAAGTCGGCCGACGATCTGAAGGCCCACCTGACCGATCTGCGCAAGGAGCAGTTCGCCCTGCGCATGCAGCAGGTCACCGGGCAGCTGCCGAAGACTCACGAAACCCGCCGGGTGCGCCGCGAGATCGCTCGCGTCAAGCACCTGCTCGGCAGCACGAAGTAAGGATGGCCGCGATGAGCGACAATAACGAAAGCAAGACGCTGCGCACGGTCGAAGGCCGTGTGGTCAGCAACAAGATGGACAAGACCGTCACCGTGCTGGTGGAGCGTCAGGTCAAGCATGCGCTGTACGGCAAGTACATCAAGCGCTCGACCAAGCTCCACGCCCACGACGCCGACAACGCCTGCAACGAAGGCGATGTCGTGCGCGTGACCGAGATTGCGCCGATGTCCAAGACCAAGAACTGGCGGGTGGTGGAAATCGTCACCCGCGCGGCCGAATAAGGGAGATCTGAATCATGATCCAGATGCAGAGCTACCTCGACGTCGCCGACAATTCCGGTGCCAAGGAAGTGATGTGCATCAAGGTGCTCGGCGGCTCCAAGCGCCGCTACGCGCACATTGGCGACATCATCAAGGTCACCGTCAAGGACGCGATCCCGCGCGGCAAGGTCAAGAAGGGCGAAGTCTACGACGCCGTCGTCGTGCGTACCCGCAAGGGTGTGCGTCGTCCGGACGGTTCGTTGATCCGCTTCGACGGCAACGCCGCGGTGTTGCTCAACAACAAGCAGGAGCCGATCGGCACGCGCATCTTCGGGCCTGTGACCCGCGAGCTGCGGTCCGAGAAGTTCATGAAGATCGTCTCGCTCGCTCCCGAAGTGCTGTGAGCGGAGGACATACACATGGCTAACCGTATCAAGAAGGGCGACCAGGTCGTCGTCACCACCGGCAAGGACAAGGGCAAGCAGGGCGAAGTCGTCCGCGTCGACGGCGACCGCGTGGTCGTCTCCAACGCGAACATCGTCAAGCGCCACACCAAGCCGAACCCGCAGGCGGGCGTCGCCGGCGGCGTGGTCGAGCGCGAAGCGTCGATCCATATTTCCAACGTTGCGATCCTCAACCCGGCCACGGGCAAGGGCGACCGCGTTGGCTTCAAGGTGCTGGAGGATGGACGCAAACTGCGTGTGTTCCGCTCCAGCGGTGAGGCGCTCGACGCCTGAGGAATGACACAATGACTTCCCGTCTCGAAAAGATCTACAAGGAAGAAGTGGTACCGGCTCTGATGAAGAAGTTCGGTTACACCAATCCGATGGAAGTGCCGAAGCTGGTCAAGGTCACGCTGAACATGGGCGTGGGCGAAGCCGCGACGAACAAGAAGATCCTGGAAAACGCCGTCGCCGACATGGCCAAGGTCTCCGGCCAGAAGCCGGTGGTGACCAAGTCGCGCATCTCGGTGGCGTCGTTCAAGATCCGCGATGGTTGGCCGATCGGCTGCAAGACCACGCTGCGTCGCGCCAAGATGTACGAGTTCCTGGACCGCCTGATCAACATCTCGCTGCCGCGCGTGCGCGACTTCCGTGGTGTCTCGGGTCGTTCGTTCGACGGCCGCGGCAACTTCAACATGGGCGTGAAGGAGCAGATCATCTTCCCGGAAATCGACTTCGACGCCGTCGACGCGATCCGCGGTATGGATATCGCCATCACCACCACCGCCAAGACCGACGCCGAAGCCAAGGCGCTGCTCGAAGCGTTCAAGTTCCCGTTCCGTAACTGATTGACAGACGGGATTCGGGATTCGGGATTCGGGATGGAAGGGCGTTGCGCCCGTCACATCCCGGGTTCTGGAAATCTCCAATCCCCACTCTCGAATCCCGAGGATTTACAGATGGCAAAGACCTCCATGGTCAACCGCGACATCAAGCGCAAGAAGCTGGCGAAGAAGTTCGCCGACAAGCGTGATGCGCTGAAGAAGATCATCGCCTCCGGCACCGCCTCGTACGACGAGAAGGCCGAGGCCGTGACCAAGCTGCAGAAGCTGCCGCGCGATTCGTCGCCGAGCCGCCAGCGCACCCGTTGCGAACTGTCCGGCCGTCCGCGTGGCGTGTACGGCAAGTTCGGCCTGGGCCGCAACATGCTGCGCAAGGCGACCATGAACGGCGACGTTCCGGGCCTGCGCAAGGCCAGCTGGTAATGCCAGCGGCGCCGGTCCCGTTCGCGGGGCCGGGCAGGGTGGTCTAGCCGCCCGCGTGTCGTTCAGACAACGAGTCCGACGCAAGTCGGACTTTTTGTCGTATACTCCCGCTCCTTGCCTCGCGGCAGGGACGGGTATGGCAGCCGCCGCGGGTTCCTCCGGCGGTTGCGCGCTTCACCCCCTGCGTCATTCCACCGCTCCACCACACAAGATTTTCGCGAAAGCGGATATCGGTGCACTCAAAGGTAGACACCATGAGCATGACTGATCCCATCGCCGACCTGCTGGTCCGCATCAAGAATGCGGCCGCGGTTGGCAAGCCGACGGTGAAGATGCCGTCCTCCAAGATCAAGGTTGCGATCGCCGAAGTGCTGAAGGCCGAAGGCTATATCAGCGATCTGCGCGTCAACGCGATCGAGAACAACAAGTCCGAACTGGAAATCGTGCTGAAGTATTTCGAGGGCCGTCCGGTCATCGATACGCTCAAGCGCGTTTCGCGTTCGGGTCTGCGCCAGTATCGCGGCAAGACCGAGCTGCCGAAGGTTCTCGGCGGTCTGGGCGTTGCCATCATTTCCACGTCCAAGGGCATCATGACCGATGCGCAGGCCCGTCAGGCCGGCGTCGGTGGCGAAGTCCTGTGCTTCGTGGCCTAAGGGAAGGAGCACTCACATGTCCCGCGTAGCCAAGAAGCCGATCTCCCTCCCGAAGGGCGTCGAACTCACCGTCCAGGCCGATCAGGTCAGCGTCAAGGGCCCGAAGGGCACCCTGTCGCTGCCGAAGCCGGCCGGCGTCGAAATCAAGCAGGAAAACGGTGTCGCCACGCTGTCGGCGAACGATCCGTCGCACATCGCCATCACCGGCACCGTTCGCGCCATCCTGGCGAACATGGTGCAGGGCGTGTCCGCGGGCTTCGAGCGCAAGCTCGAGCTGGTGGGCGTCGGCTACCGTGCCACGATGCAGGGCAAGGACCTGAGCCTGGCGCTCGGTTTCTCGCACCCGATCGTGTTCAGCGCGCCGGAAGGCATCACCCTGGCCGCTCCGACCCAGACAGAGATCCTGGTGCAGGGCGCCGACAAGCAGCGCGTCGGCGAAGTCGCCGCCAAGATCCGCGGTTTCCGTCCGCCGGAGCCCTACAAGGGCAAGGGTGTGAAGTACGCCGGTGAAGCCATCATTCGCAAGGAAGCCAAGAAGGCCTAAGGCAGGTCCTTCTGCGAGGAGCCCGGCCATCCATGGCCGGACTCTCCACTGCAAAAGCCTGTTCCCCTTCAGCTTTCCTAGGACACATACCATGAGCATCAACAAGAACATCGCCCGCCTGCGTCGCGCCAAGTCGACCCGCGCCCACATCCGCGAGCTCGGCGTCGCCCGCCTGTCGGTGCTGCGCACCGGCCAGCACCTGTACGCGCAGGTCTTCACCGCCGACGGTTCCAAGGTCCTCGCCGCGGCGAACACCCTGCAGGCCGACGTCAAGGAGGGCCTGAAGAACGGCAAGAACAGCGACGCCGCCGCCAAGGTGGGCAAGCTGATCGCCGAGCGCGCCAAGGCCGCGGGCGTCGAGAAGGTCGCCTTCGACCGCTCGGGCTACCGCTACCACGGCCGCATCAAGGCGCTGGCCGACGCCGCGCGCGAAGGCGGCCTGCAGTTCTGATCCTTGCGGGCGCGGCGATGCCGCGTCCGTCCCGCCGATGCGGGCTGCATCGGACCTTGGCGCGCCTTCTGCGCGCGTCCGGGGAACACGGCTCCAGACCACAACCACAAGCGGCAACGAAGCCGTAAATCTTTTCCTCTATCAAGGACATCACAATGGCTGAAGAACAGCGTGCACCGCGGGGTCGTGATCGCGACCGCAACCGCGAAGAGAAAGTCGACGACGGCATGATCGAGAAGCTGGTCGCGGTCAACCGCGTCAGCAAGACGGTCAAGGGCGGTCGCCAGTTCACCTTCACCGCGCTGACCGTGGTCGGCGACGGCAACGGCAAGATCGGCTTCGGTTACGGCAAGGCGCGCGAAGTGCCGGTCGCGATCCAGAAGTCGATGGAGTATGCGCGCAAGGGCATGCTCAACATCGATCTGAACAACGGCACCCTGTGGCACCCGGTGAAGTCCGGCCACGGCGCGGCGCGCGTGTTCATGATGCCGGCATCGGAAGGTACCGGCGTGATCGCCGGCGGTGCGATGCGCGCCGTGCTGGAAGCGGTGGGCGTGAAGAACGTGCTGGCCAAGGCCGTCGGTTCGCGCAACCCGATCAACCTGGTGCGCGCCACCCTGCGCGGCCTGGAAGACATGCAGTCGCCGGCCCGCATCGCGGCCAAGCGCGGCAAGAAGGTGGAGGATCTGACCCATGGCTAATGAATCCACCAAGACCGTCAAGGTGCGCCTGGTGCGCGGCCTGCGTGGTACCCAGTCGCGTCACCGCCTGTCGGTGCGTGCCCTGGGCCTGAACAAGCTCAACGATGTGCGCGAACTGAAGGACAGCCCGCAAGTGCGCGGCCTGATCAACAAGGTTCAGTACCTCGTCCAGGTTGAGGAGTAATCGACCATGACTTTGCATCTGAATGATCTGAAGCCCGCACCGGGCGCGCGTACCGAGCGCACCCGCGTCGGTCGCGGCATCGGTTCCGGCCTGGGCAAGACCGCCGGCCGCGGCCACAAGGGTTCGTTCGCGCGCAAGGGCGGCGGCAAGATCAAGGCCGGCTTCGAAGGCGGCCAGACCCCCATGCAGCGCCGTCTGCCGAAGATCGGCTTCCGTTCGAAGATGGCCAAGGACACCGCCGAAGTGCTGTCCTACCAGCTCGACAACCTGCCGGCCGGCGAGATCGATTTCGCTGCGCTGCGCGCTGCGAAGCTGGTCCCGAGCACCGCGAAGAAGGCCAAGGTGGTCCTGAAGGGCGAACTGACCAAGAAGTTCGTGCTGAAGGGCGTTGCGGCGACCGCCGGTGCCAAGGCGGCAATCGAAGCTGCCGGCGGCAGCGTGCAGGAGTAACACGCAGATGGCGCAGGCTGGCATGGGTAACCTCGGCGGCGGGCTCGGCAAGTTCACGGAACTTCGCCAGCGCCTGTTGTTCGTTCTCGGCGCATTGATCGTCTATCGCATCGGCTGCTACGTGCCGGTGCCGGGCGTCAATCCCGAAGCCATGCTTGCGCTGATGCAGGCGCAGGGCGGCGGCATCGTGGACATGTTCAACATGTTCTCGGGCGGCGCCCTGCACCGTTTCAGCATCTTCGCGCTGAACGTGATGCCGTACATCTCGGCGTCGATCGTGATCCAGCTGGCCACGCACATCTTTCCGTCGCTGAAGGCGATGCAGAAGGAAGGCGAGTCGGGCCGGCGCAAGATCACCCAGTATTCGCGCATCGGCGCGGTGCTGCTGGCGGTGGTGCAGGGCGGCAGTATCGCCCTGGCGCTACAGAACCAGACTGCACCGGGCGGCGCGCCGGTCGTCTACGCCCCCGGCATGGGCTTCGTGCTCACCGCAGTGATCGCGTTGACCGCCGGCACCATCTTCCTGATGTGGGTCGGCGAGCAGGTGACCGAGCGCGGCATCGGCAACGGCGTCTCGCTGATCATCTTCGCCGGCATCGTCGCCGGCCTGCCGGCGGCGGCGATCCAGACCGTGGAAGCCTACCGCGACGGCAACATGAGCTTCATCTCGCTGTTGCTGATCGTCCTGACCATCCTCGCCTTCACCCTGTTCGTGGTGTTCGTCGAGCGCGGGCAGCGGCGGATCACGGTGAACTACGCGCGCCGCCAGGGCGGTCGCAACGCGTACATGAACCAGACCTCGTTCCTGCCGCTGAAGCTCAACATGGCCGGCGTGATTCCGCCGATCTTCGCCTCGAGCATCCTCGCCTTCCCGGCGACGCTGTCGATGTGGTCGGGCCAGGCCGCTTCCAACAGCACGTTCGGTATGTGGCTGCAGCGCATCGCCAACGCGCTGGGCCCGGGCGAGCCGGTGCACATGATCGTGTTCGCCGCGCTGATCATCGGCTTCGCGTTCTTCTATACCGCGCTGGTGTTCAACTCGCAGGAAACCGCGGACAACCTGAAGAAGTCCGGCGCGCTGATTCCAGGCATCCGTCCGGGCAAGGCCACCGCCGACTATGTCGACGGCGTGCTGACCCGCCTGACCGCGGCCGGCTCGGTGTACCTGGTGATCGTGTGCCTGCTGCCGGAAGTGATGCGTGCCCAGCTCGGCACCTCGTTCCACTTCGGTGGCACCTCGCTGCTGATCGCGGTCGTGGTGGTGATGGACTTCATCGCGCAGATCCAGGCGCACCTGATGTCGCACCAGTACGAGAGCCTGTTGAAGAAGGCCAACCTCAAGGGTGGCTCGCGCGGCGGCGGTTTTGCCCGCGGTTGATTGCTATACTGTTTGAATCCTTCCGCGAAGACGCCCCCGGCTCCCGGGCGCAGTCTTCCGACTTGAAGGGCGGCCCGTGCAGCGGTCTCGTGCGCGGGTGAGACGTGGTGGTCCTGCGCTGGAGTAGCGCGGGCGGCAAGGTGGATACATCGCCTCGCCAACGACGTCCGGCGCCGGAGCATGGGCACACTCCCCATGCCGGGCTTGCGGAACCTTGCGGTTCCGCGGGCTTCCATGTAACCCGAGACCTTGCTAGACTTACAAGTTCACTTTTTGATCCATCCTGCCGGATGGCGCCGTGGTGCGCCGTCGGGCCATCACTCAGTTGGAGAACCGCGTCATGGCGCGTATTGCAGGCGTAAACCTGCCAGCCCAGAAGCACGTCTGGGTCGGGTTGCAAAGCATCTACGGCATCGGCCGTACCCGTTCGAAGAAGGTCTGCGAAGCCGCAGGCGTGACCTCGACCACCAAGATCCGCGACCTGTCCGAGCCGGAAATCGAGCGCCTGCGTCTCGAAGTCGGCAAGTACATCGTCGAAGGCGACCTGCGTCGCGAAATCGGCATCGCCATCAAGCGACTGATGGACCTGGGCTGCTACCGCGGCCTGCGTCACCGTCGTGGCCTGCCCCTGCGCGGTCAGCGCACCCGTACCAACGCCCGCACCCGCAAGGGTCCGCGCAAGGCGATCAAGAAGTAAGGGACCGACATGGCTAAGCCCGCAGCAGCAAAGACCAAGAAGAAGATCAAGCGCGTCGTCACCGACGGCGTCGCCCACGTCCACGCTTCGTTCAACAACACCATCGTGACCATCACCGACCGTCAGGGCAATGCGTTGTCCTGGGCGACCTCCGGTGGCGCCGGTTTCCGCGGTTCGCGCAAGTCCACGCCGTTCGCGGCGCAGGTGGCCGCCGAGAAGGCCGGGCGCGCTGCGCTCGACTACGGCGTGAAGTCGCTGGAAGTGCGCATCAAGGGCCCGGGTCCGGGTCGCGAGTCCGCCGTCCGTTCGTTGAACAACGTCGGATACAAGATCACCAACATCATCGACGTGACGCCGATCCCGCACAACGGGTGCCGTCCGCCGAAGAAGCGTCGCGTCTAAAGGAGCGATAAGAAATGGCTCGTTATATCGGTCCTACCTGTAAGCTCGCGCGCCGCGAAGGCGCCGATCTTTCCCTCAAGAGCCCGGCGCGTGCGCTGGACTCCAAGTGCAAGCTGGAGCAGAAGCCCGGCCAGCACGGCGCGACCGCCCGCAAGGGCAAGCTGTCCGACTACGCCACCCAGCTGCGCGAAAAGCAGAAGGTCAAGCGTATCTACGGCCTGCTGGAGCGTCAGTTCCGCAACTACTACAAGAAGGCCTCGACCAAGAAGGGCAACACCGGCGAGAACCTGCTGCAGCTGCTGGAAACCCGCCTGGACAACGTCGTCTACCGCATGGGCTTCGCCGTCACCCGTCCGGCCGCGCGCCAGCTGGTGTCGCACCGTGGCGTGCTGGTGAACGGCAAGTCGGTGAACCTGGCCTCGTACCAGGTCAAGGCCGGCGACGCGATCGCCCTGTCGGAAAAGGCGCAGAAGCAGCTTCGCGTGCAGGAAGCGCTGACCGTTGCCGAAACGCACGACCTGAACCCGTCGTGGGTCGAGGTCGATTCGAAGAAGTTCAGCGGCATCTTCAAGGCCGTGCCGGACCGTGCGGACCTGCCTGCCGACATCAACGAAGCGCTGATCGTCGAGTTGTATTCGAAGTAATCACATCGGAGAGCCTCCGGTCCACGGAGGCTCGTCAGGAGAACCCGCAACATGACGGTTACCGCCAACCAGGTTCTGCGCCCGCGTGGGCCGCAGATCGAACGCCTTACCGACAACCGCGCCAAGGTCGTGATCGAGCCCTTGGAGCGCGGGTATGGGCATACGCTGGGCAACGCCCTGCGTCGCGTGCTGCTGTCCTCGATTCCCGGCTTCGCGATCACCGAAGTCGAGATCGACGGCGTGCTGCACGAGTACACCACGGTCGAAGGGCTGCAGGAGGACGTGCTGGAAGTCCTGCTGAACCTCAAGGACGTGGCCATCCGCATGCATACCGGTGACAGCGCCACGCTGTCGTTGTCCAAGCAGGGTCCGGGCACGGTCACTGCCGCCGACATCAAGACCGACCACAACGTCGAGATCCTCAACAACGACCACGTGATCTGCCACCTGACCAAGGACACGGCGATCAACATGCGTCTGAAGATCGAGCGTGGCTTTGGCTATCAGCCGGCCGCAGCGCGCCGCCGTCCGGACGAAGAGACCCGCACCATCGGTCGCCTGGTCCTGGACGCCTCGTTCTCGCCGGTGCGCCGCGTCGCCTACGCGGTCGAGTCGGCCCGCGTCGAGCAGCGTACCGACCTGGACAAGCTGGTCCTGGACATCGAAACCAACGGCACGATCGATGCCGAGGAAGCCGTGCGCACCGCCGCCGACATCCTCAGCGACCAGCTGTCGGTGTTCGGCGACTTCACCCATCGCGACCGTGGCGCGGCCAAGCCGGCCAGCAACGGCGTGGATCCGGTGCTGCTGCGTCCGATCGACGATCTGGAACTGACCGTGCGTTCGGCCAACTGCCTGAAGGCCGAGAGCATCTACTACATCGGCGATCTGATCCAGAAGACCGAAGTCGAGCTGCTCAAGACCCCGAACCTGGGCAAGAAGTCGCTCACCGAGATCAAGGAAGTGCTGGCCCAGCGTGGCCTGTCGCTCGGCATGAAGCTGGAGAACTGGCCGCCGGCCGGCGTCGCCCAGCACGGCATGCTCGGCTGAGTTTTACGCATCCGGCCGGTGCCGCAAGGCATCGGCCGCGTGTCGTTCGCTTCATCCGCTTCATCCGCATCACCACGTCGACGGGTCGCCAAGCCCGCGGCGTCGCCCGGTCAGGGACGGCCGGCACGGACCATCCGCAGTCCACTTTCAACGCCAGGACGGCGACAGCGATCTCCAACAGTCACACTCTTCCATAGGAATCCCAACCCATGCGTCACCAGAAATCCGGCCGCAAGTTCAGCCGCACCAGCGCCCACCGCGAAGCGATGTTCAAGAACATGGCGGCGTCGCTGATCAAGCACGAGCTGATCAAGACCACCCTGCCGAAGGCCAAGGAACTGCGCCGCGTCGCCGAGCCGCTGATCACCCTGGCCAAGGTCGACAACGTCGCCAACCGCCGCCTGGCGTTCGCTCGCCTGCGCGACAAGGAAGCGGTGGGCACCCTGTTCACCACGCTGGGCCCGCGCTACCAGGCGCGCCCGGGTGGCTACCTGCGCATCCTCAAGTGCGGCTTCCGCGCCGGCGACAACGCGCCGATGGCGTACGTCGAGCTGGTCGATCGCCCGGCCGTGGCCGAGGAAGTGGCCGAGTAATCGGTTCGCATCTGCAGCAGCAAGAAGCCCGGCATGTCCGGGCTTTTTGTTTTTTGGGGGATCGCGGAGTCGGGATTGGGGATGGGGAGAGCGCGGTCGCGGCGCGGGCTGGGGCGGCCGACAGCGCCATGACACATGGTGATGGAGCGCACGATCGCGGATAATGCGTGGATCGTCGATGCGAGTTCGAGTCCGATGAATCCGTTACGTTGGGGTTTCCGCGCGCAGTTCCTGCTCGGCTTTCTGATCTGTGCCGGCCTGCTGGGCTATGCGATCTTCGTGCAGCTGCAGCTGGGCATCGAGCCGTGCCCGCTGTGCATCTTCCAGCGCATCGCGTTCGCCGCGCTGGGCGTGCTGTTCCTGCTCGGTGCCCTGCACGGGCCGCGCAGCGCCGGCGGGCGCAAGATCTATGGCGTCCTGGCGTTCCTGGCCGCGCTCGTGGGCGCCGGCATCTCCACCAAGCATGTCTCGGTGCAGCTGTTCCCGGACCCGATGGCGTCCTGCGGCCCGCCGCTGAGCTTCCTGCGCGAGACCATGGGGCCGTTCGAGGTGCTGCGCCGTGTGCTGACCGGCACCGGCGACTGCGGCAACATCGACTGGCGCTTCCTCGGCCTGTCGATGCCGATGTGGTGCCTGATCTGCTTCGTGTTGCTGGCGGTGTTCGCGCTGTATGCCGGGTTCAAGAGCCGCAAGCGCACGCTGATCTGACCGTCTTGCGGCTGCGCGTCGGTCGCCTGGTCTGATGGCGACCGTCGTCAACCCGCCGGGCGCTGCTGCGGCCGTCGCGGGCAGCGCTGACGTATGCCGCTGACGCGCACCGACGTTGCCCATCCTGTCCGTTCGGCGCCCCCGGTGTTTGTGCAGTGCCGGTCTGTCGGTCAGCGCGACGCGCTGGCCGGCGCCCGCGCTCCGTCGGCCTGCGGAACCACCTGAACGAGGAATGCCGCCACCGGCCTGGCCCAGACCGACGGGTCGGCCTGGGCGAAGGTCTTGTGGCCATCGTCGCCGAACGGCGGCAGGTCGACGAAGGTCACCGGCGGGGTCGAGCCCGCGCGGTAGGCGGCGTACATGCGGTGCGCCAGGTCGCGCCGGAAGAAGTGATCGTTCTCGGCGTACAGCCATAGCTGTGGCAGCATATTCGCCGCGCCCAGGGTTTTCTCCGCCTCGACCAGGCGGTCCTCGCCGGCGCAGATGACCTCCTTGCCGTTGCTGCCGCGCCCGCCGGCGAAGCTGATCACGCCACGCACGCCGGGTGGCGGCGCATCGGCCAGCGCCACCGCGCCGAGGCCGCCGGCGGACTGGCCGACCACGACGATGCGCTGCGGGTCCACGTCGGGAAGGCGAGCGGCGGCGTCGACGATCGCCGCCTCGGCCGCCGCGATCCTGCGCCCGGCGACGACGAAATCGACGTCGTGGCAGTTGCCTGCGCCTTCCAGGTAGCTGCCGCTGGAACTGCCGTAGCCAGGCCGCAGCGCCAGCACCACCATGTAGCCACGGGCGGCGAACCAGCGCGCGGCGCGGGCGAAGCCGAGGCGGGTGTCGGCGAGCTTGCGCTTGTCCGCGGGCGTGCCGTGGTGGATGACGATCAGCGGGAACGGACCGTGGCCCGTGGGGCGATACACGCGCGCGGCGAGATCGTAGCCGACGCCTTCTAAGACCACCGGCATCCGGAAGTCCGTAACGCGCTTGGCATGCACCGGCAATGGCGCAACGCAGGCGAGAAGGGTGGCCGCGAAGGCGGCGAACAGGTGCTGGCGCATGTGCGAAACCTGCCTGGACGGGCGTGGCAACGCGTCGTGGCGGTTCGTGTGCGATCGGCGTGCCGTGTGGCGCTGCCTCCGCTGGCGATCCCACGGCCACGACGCGGCGCGCGGCTTCGCTGTCCTGCTGGACGTGCCTTGGTCGGGTGGTCCGGATGCATCTTACCCGGCGATTGGCGGCGGCCCCTCGACCGATCGGTAGCGGCTTCCTGGCCACCGTTGCGTTTGCATCACTCCGCCACAACCGCCGTCATCCATCGTGTGGTGGCCTGCGGCACGTCGCGCGACATGCCGCAGGCCGCCGTCAGGGACTTGCTCAGAAGTCCTGCTGCAGGCTCAGGTAGACGCCGCGGCGCGGCGCCCACTGCGGCGCGAACACACCGATGCCGCCGCCGTCGCGCAACTGGTAGTGGCGGTCGAGCACGTTGAGCACGGCCAGCTGTGCGTGCAGCGGGTGGCTGCTGGCCAGGGCGAAGTCGTGGCCGGCGCTGAGGTTGAGCTGGAAGTACGCCGGCAGCTCGCCGCCATTGGGCACGCCGTCGGCGTCGGTGCGCAGGCCGCTGCCGAACAGGTAGTCGGCGCCGATGCGGCTGTCGTCGGCCAGGGCGTAGTTGATGCCGCCGGAGGAGGTCAGCTTCTGGTCGTGGTCCAGGTGGATCCAGTGGTCGTAGGCGTAGGCCAGCGCGTCCGGGTCGAAGTTGTACAGGCTGGTCATCACCCGCTTGCCCATGGCCTTGCTGTAGGCCGCGTTGAAGTAGGCGTTGATCGGGCCGTTGCTGTAGTCGGCGCTGAACTCGGCGCCGCGGATGCGGCCGTAGCGGTAGTTGAAGGTGGAGTAGACGTAGGCGGCGCCGAACTGGCCTTCGTCCTGCAGGCGATCGGCCTTGCGGTAGTAGGTGTCCAGGCCCAGGGTCAGGTGGTCGCCGACCATCTGCGAGATGCCCAGGTCGTAGTAGTCGCTGCGCTCGCTCAGCGGCTTGGTCGGGCCACCCGCCGCCGACTGCTGGTTGGTGGTGCCGTCGTACAGGGCGATGTCGCTGGTGGAGATCAGCTCGGTGGCCGGCGGGGTGAAGTAGCGCGCATAGCCGGCGTGCAGGGTGGTGCTGTCGCTGGCGTGCCAGACCACGCCCAGGCGCGGGCTGAGCTGGCCCTCGGTGGTGCCGAAGGCCTTGTAGCGGTCGCCACGCACGCCGTAGTTGATGGTCCAGGCGTCGCTCGGCTGCCACTCGTCCTGCAGGTAGACCGCGTAGGTGCTGGCGTGGAAGCGGCTGCTGTCGGGAATGAACAGCGGCACGTCGCTGCTCTGGCTGCCGTCGTCGTTGGCCGGGAACACATAGGCGTTGTTGCTGGCGTTGGCGTGTTCGAAGTTGCCGTACACGCCGTAGCGCAAGGTGTGGGTGCTGCCCCACGGCGTGGAGAAGTCGGCCTGCAGGGTGCTGGCACGGTTGGCGCGCTGCACCTGCGAGGCGATGCCGTTGAAGATCAGGTCGCCGGCGATGTCCGGGGAGAAGGCGACGCTGCTGTAGCGCTGGCCGGCCGACAGCTGGTAGCTGGTGTCGCCGAGTGCGCCCTGCAGCACCAGGGTGCCGAAGCGGGTGTTCTCGCGCTGGTTCTCGTCGAGCTGCGCCGAATCGAAGGTACTGGTGCCCTGGTAGGTGAAGGCCGGCGTCTGCCCCGGGTTGTTGGGGATCTGGAAGCGGTTGTTGGCGTAGCCGACCAGCAGACTGAGCCGGGTGTTCTCGTTCAGCAGATAGCTGAGGTCGGCGAAGCCCTTGCCCTGGTGGGTCTTGTCGTGGATCGGGTTGTCGCTGTCGGTCGGGTTCTCCATGCCGATGCGGTTCTGCAGGTAGTTGCCGCTGGCGAACCAGCTGAAGCGGCCGTCGCTGCCCCACCACGAGGCGTTGGGGTTGAGCGTGCCGTAGGAGCCGCCGGTGATGCCGACGCTGCCGCCGTTGCCCAGTTCCACGCCGTTCTTGGTGGTGATGTCGACCACCGCCGCGGTGCGGTCGCCGAACTGCGCCGGCAGCGCGCCGTCGAGCAGGCGGATGTTCTTGATCGTGCGCGGATCCAGGGTCTGGCCGAAGCCGGAGATGGATTCGGGGATCATCACGCCGTTGATGCGGTACTGCAGGTTGGCGTGGTCGCCGCGCACATGGATGCCGCCATAGGAATCCTGGACCACGCCCGGTGCCTGCAGCAGCACCTGGTTGAGCGGGGTGGAAGCGCCCAGCGGCAGGCGCGCGATGTCCTCGGCGCTGATCGCGTACTGGCTGCTGCCGATGTCCGGCGACAGCGCGTTGCGCGCGGCTTCCAGCTTGGCGGTGACGGTGACCGGATCGAGATCGACGGTCGGCTCGGCGGCAGCGCTGCTGTCGGCGGCGGTATCCGCAGCGAGGGCGAGGCCGGGGGCGACCAGGAGGATCAGGGCGATGGCGGAGGAGAGGGGGCGACGTGTCATGGCGAGGTGGACCGAATGGAAAGGAATTGTTACTTAATAACAGTGTGCTTTCGCAAAAACGCCGGCGTAGGCCGGAAGTCATGGTGGCATCGCGATGTTGCTTGCCGTTCATGTCCTGGCGCTGCCAGCGTGACCGGCGTGCGGCGCTATGCGGCGCGCCCCGGCTCTGCGAACATCGCACACTGCCAAGGAGTCCTTTCATGAATCTGTCCGCCGCCGCCGTGTCCGCATCCGCCTCGTCGTCCTGGTCACCTGCCAGTTGGCGTGACAGGCCGGCGCTGCAGATGCCGGTGTATCCGGACCCGCAGGCGCTGGAGACCGCGCTGACGGAACTGCGGCAGTTGCCGCCGCTGGTGACCTCCTGGGAGATCTTCGCGCTGAAGAAGCAGCTGGCCGAGGCGCAGGAAGGCAAGCGCTTCCTGCTGCAGGGCGGCGATTGCGCGGAGAACTTCAGCGATTGCGAATCCGGCACCATCTCCAACCGGCTCAAGGTGCTGCTGCAGATGAGCCTGGTGCTGGTGCACGGCCTGCGCCTGCCGGTGGTGCGGGTCGGTCGCTACGCCGGGCAGTACGCCAAGCCGCGCTCGGCCGATACCGAGACCCGCGAGGGCGTGACCCTGCCCAGCTACCGCGGCGACGTGGTCAATGGCCCGGAGTTCACCGCGCAGGCGCGGGTGCCGGACCCGCGGCGCATGATCACCGCGCACTCGCGTTCGGCGATGACCATGAACTTCGTGCGCGCGCTGATCGACGGCGGCTTCGCGGATCTGCACCATCCCGAGTACTGGAACCTGAGCTGGGTCGGCTGCTCGCCGCTGGCCGAGGACTACCAGAAGATGGTGGCCTCGATCGGCGATGCGGTGCGCTTCATGGAGACCCTGTCCGGCGCGCAGCTGTACAACCTCAATCGCGTCGATTTCTACACCTCGCACGAGGCCTTGCTGCTGCCCTACGAGGAAGCGCTGACCCGCGAGGTCCCGCGGCAGTGGGGCTGGTTCAACCTCAGCACGCACTATCCGTGGATCGGCATGCGCACCGCGGCGCTGGACGGCGCGCATGTGGAGTACTTCCGTGGTATCCGCAATCCGATCGCGATCAAGGTCGGGCCGTCGGCGCAGCCGGACCAGTTGCTGCGCCTGATCGACGTGCTCAATCCGGAAGACGAGCCGGGCCGGCTGACCTTCATCCACCGCATGGGCGCGGCGCAGATCGCCGAGAAGCTGCCGCCGCTGCTGGACGCGGTGAAGCGCGACGGCCGCCGCGTGCTGTGGGTGTGCGATGCGATGCACGGCAACACCGAAAGCACCAGCAACGGCTACAAGACCCGGCGCTACCAGAACGTCCTGGGCGAGGTGGAGCAGTCGTTCGACATCCACGCCGCGGCCGGCACCCGCCTGGGCGGCGTGCATCTGGAACTGACCGGCGAGGACGTCACCGAGTGCACCGGCGGCGCGCGCGAACTCACCGAGCGCGACCTGGAGCGGGCCTACCGTTCCAGCGTCGACCCGCGCCTGAACTACGAGCAGTCGCTGGAGATCGCGATGGCGATCGTGCGCAAGCAGAACGGGCGCAACGTCGCCACGCCGCTGGCGTAGTCGGTTGGTGTAGTCCGCGGCGCGTGCCGCTGCCGCACGTGCGGCGCATTATCGTGCCGTGGCCCGAGGGCTGCAGCATCGCTGCATGCGATACCGCGCATCGGCTTCGCGTCGCCAGCGGCATGCGCCGCTTTTCGGAAGCGCTTGCACGCGCGCCTGTATGCCATGCGGCTGCCGTCGCCCGGCGCCGCCGCGCGTGCTCGACATCGCGCTAATCCCTCCACTGCCAGACTGTCGCGACTCCTCCCCCCGACAAAGGAGCGCATCTTGACCCTCGATCTTCATTGGGTGCCCTGGCGTGCCTATACGCTGCCGATCGGCGCCGCGCTGATTCTCGGTTTTCTGGCCTGGTGGCTGCTGTTGCGGATCGCCCAGCGCATGCGCGGCCGCGACTACCGGCGTGCGCGCATCGTGCGCGTGATCAGCGTGCCGGTCGCCTTCCTGCTGCCGATGCTGATGCTCAGCTTCGCGCTCGAATCCACGCCGCTGGACGAGAAGGCGCTGACCGACCTGCAGCACCTGCTGCACATCGGCATGATCGGCTGCGTGACCTGGCTGCTGGTGCGCGGCGTGGCGGCGCTGGAAACGGCGATCCTGCGCAGCCATCCGATCGAGGTGGCGGACAACCTCACCGCACGCCGCGTGCAGACCCAGACCCGGGTGCTGGCGCGGGTGGCGATGGGCACGATCATCCTGGTGGGCACCTCGATCGTGCTGCTGACCTTCCCTGCGGTGCGGCAGATCGGCACCACCTTGCTGGCCTCGGCCGGCATCATCGGCCTGGTCGCCGGTATCGCCGCCAAGCCGGTGTTCGGCAATCTGATCGCCGGCCTGCAGATCGCGCTGACCCAGCCGATCCGACTCGACGACGTGGTCATCGTCGAAGGCGAGTGGGGCCGCATCGAGGAGATCGGCAGTTCCTACGTGGTGGTGCGGATCTGGGACGAGCGGCGCATGGTGGTGCCGCTGACCTGGTTCATCGAGAACCCGTTCCAGAACTGGACGCGCAACAGCGCCGACCTGCTCGGCACCGCGTTCCTGTGGCTGGACTACCGCACGCCGATCGCACAAGTGCGCGCCGAGCTGGAGCGGATCTGCAAGAGCGAGCCGCTGTGGGACGGGCGGGTCTGCGTGACCCAGGTGACCGACACCAGCGAGCGCACGATCCAGGTGCGCCTGCTGGTCAGTGCGCGCAACTCCGGCGACGCCTTCGACCTGCGCTGCATCGTGCGCGAACGCATGCTGGATTTCCTGGTGCGCGAGCATGCCTACGCGTTGCCGCTGCTGCGCGCGGAAGTGGCGCCGGAGCCGGTGCGGCTGTCGCACCCGCCGGTGCGCGCCAGCGATTCGGAGGCGATGCGTTCGCCCGGTGCCGAGGATGGGGCGCCGGCAGTGAATGCGACAGCGGGCGAGGCACGTGCGTCCCGCTGATCGCTGAGCGGTCTTGCCGCATGATCATGCGGCGTGGGATGGGATTTGCGCGACCACCAGCGGTGCCCGCCGAATGCCAGGAACGCGAATGCGCCCACCGGTGACTGGCAGGCGCATATCGCTTGAAGAAAGCCGGCACCGCCGCGGCGCGGGGTGCGGCTAGGCTGCAGGAGGATGCCGCCGCCGCCGCACCAGGTCGCGGGCGAGGATGCCGACCACGGCGAGATTGATCGCCAGCACCGCCCACGACGCCCAGCCGGGGTGGCGCACGATCGCGTAGACGTCGAAGGGCAGGTAGATCGCCGCGGAGATGCAGCCTAGCAGCGAGGCCCAGGCCTTGGCGCGCCACAGGCCCCAGGCCTCGATGATGTGCAGCACGCCGTAGGCGAGCATGCCGGCGGCGGCCAGGTGCACCGCGCCGGGGTTGATCATGGTCAGCAGCGAGGGCAGGGCGCCGTGGTCCGGGTCCAGGCTGAAACGCACGATCAGCTTGTCCACCCCCGCGCGCAGCGGGGCCGGACCCATCAGTTCCAGCCCCGTGGCCGCCAGCACCGCGAGCAGGCCCTTGCCGGCCTCCAGCAGTGCGATCAGGTGCAGACCCGGATGCGCGTGCGGATCCGGGTTGTACGCCTTGTCGGCGGCCATGGGCGTGCGCTATCCCTTAGCCCGCGCGACCGGCGCGCTTGCGCTCGTTTTCGGTCAGGTGCTTCTTGCGCAAGCGGATCTCCTTCGGGGTGACTTCGACCAGTTCGTCGTCCTCGATGAAGTCCAGCGCCTGCTCCAGCGTGTACTTGATCGCCGGAGTCAGCTTGATCGCATCGTCCTTGCCCGAGGCACGCATGTTGGTCAGCGGCTTGGTCTTGATCGCGTTGACGGTCAGGTCGTTGTCCTTGGAGTGGATGCCGACCAGCTGCCCTTCATACACGTTGTCGCCTTCGGCGGCAAACAGGCGGCCGCGCTCTTCCAGCGGGCCCAGCGCGTAGGCGGGGGTGGCGCCCGGCGCATTGGCGATCATCACGCCGTTCTGGCGCTTGGCGATGGCGCCCTGCTCCTTCGGGCCGTAGTGGTCGAACACGTGGAACAGCAGGCCCGAGCCCTGGGTCAGGGTGCGGAACTCGTTCTGGAAGCCGATCAGGCCACGCGCCGGGATCATGTAGTCCAGGCGCACGCGGCCCTTGCCGTCCGGCTCCATGTTCTTCAGCTGGCCCTTGCGGATGCCCAGCTTCTCCATCACGCCGCCCTGGTGCTGCTCCTCGATGTCCACCACCAGCTGCTCGACCGGCTCCATCAACTGCCCGTCGATCTCCTTGATGATCACTTCCGGGCGCGACACGGCCAGTTCGAAGCCCTCGCGGCGCATGTTCTCGATCAGCACCGACAGGTGCAGTTCGCCGCGGCCGGAGACCAGGAACTTGTCGGCGTCTTCCAGCTGCTGCACCTTCAGCGCCACGTTGTGCACGGTCTCGCGCTCCAGCCGGTCCTTGAGCTGGCGGCTGGTCAGGAACTTGCCGCCGGACAGGTCCTTGTTGCCGGCGAACGGCGAGTTGTTGACCTGGAAGGTCATCGAGATGGTCGGCTCGTCCACGGTCAGCGGCGGCAGCGCCTCGGGGGCTTCCAGCGCGCACACGGTGTCGGAGATGGTCAGCTCCTGGATGCCGGAGATGGCGACGATGTCGCCGGCCTGCGCGCTGTCCTGCTCGATCCGCTCCAGGCCCAGGAAGCCCAGTACCTGCAGCACCTTGCCCTGGCGCTTCTTGCCTTCGCGGTCGATCACCGCCACCGGCATGTTCTTCTTCAGCACGCCGCGCTGGATGCGGCCGATGCCGATCACGCCGACGAAGTTGTTGTAGTCCAACTGGCTGATGCGCATCTGGAACGGGCCGTCCGGGTCCACGTCCGGCTTCGGCGCGTGCTGCATGATCGCTTCGTACAGCGGGGTCATGTCGCCGTCGCGCACGCTGTCGTCCAGCGAGGCGTAGCCGTTCAGCGCCGAGGTGTAGACGATCGGGAAGTCGAGCTGCTCGTTGGTGGCGCCGAGCTTGTCGAACAGGTCGAACACCTGGTCGATCACCCAGTCCGGGCGCGCGCCGGGGCGGTCGATCTTGTTGACCACCACGATCGGCTTGAAGCCCATCGCGAACGCCTTCTGGGTCACGAAGCGGGTCTGCGGCATCGGGCCGTCCATCGCGTCGACCAGGATCAGCACGGTGTCCACCATCGACAGCACGCGCTCCACCTCGCCGCCGAAGTCGGCGTGTCCTGGGGTGTCGACGATGTTGATGCGGTTGCCCTGCCAGGTGATGGCGGTGTTCTTGGCCAGGATGGTGATGCCGCGTTCCTTTTCCTGGTCGTTGCTGTCCATCACGCGCTCGGCCAGCACCGTGCGCTCGGACAGGGTGCCGGACTGCTTCAGCAGGCAGTCGACGAGGGTGGTCTTGCCGTGGTCGACGTGGGCGACGATGGCGATATTGCGAAGATTTTCGATGGACATGCGAAAGGGGGCCAGCCGGCGCCAGAAGGAAGGAAAGGAAGCCACCTAGTATACCCGGATCCCGTGACGCCTGCCGGCGGTCGGCGGCGGTGGGCCGGGCGGGGGCATTCAGGCGCCGGCGCCGGGCGCGGGCAAAGCCTGAACGAGGCGACGTGTATCCTATGCGCCCCTCATGACGCCCCCGTTTCCAAGGAATCCCATGTCCCTGATCGCCCATTTCGACACCGCCCGCGGCCCGATCAAGATCGAGCTGTATCCCGACAAGGCCCCGCTGACCGTGGCCAACTTCGTGAACCTGGCCAAGCGCGGCTTCTACGACGGGCTGAACTTCCACCGCGTGATCGCCGACTTCATGATCCAGGGCGGTTGCCCGGAAGGCTCCGGCCGCGGCGGCCCGGGCTACCGCTTCGAGGACGAGACCAACAACGGCGTGCGCCACGACCGCGGCGTGCTGTCCATGGCCAACGCCGGCCCCAGCACCAACGGCAGCCAGTTCTTCATCACCCACACCGCCACTCCGTGGCTGGACGGCAAGCACACCGTGTTCGGCAAGGTGCTCGACGGCCTGGACGTGGTCGACAGCGTCGCCCAGGGCGACGTGATCAACAAGATCACCATCGAAGGCGACGCCGACGCGGTGCTGGCGGCCAAGGCCGACCGCGTCGCCGAGTGGAACCGCACCCTCGACGCCTGATCCGGCGCTGTCCGCGCGACCGGCCCTGCGGCCGGGCGCGCGGAGCCTGCGTGCTACCATTTTCCCGATTGATTGCCGCACCCGACCGCCGATGACGATGCGCCCCCTTGTGTTGTGCCTGCTGCTGCTCGCCATCGGCGGCGGCGTGCATGCCTGGTGGCGCAGCGCGGACCCGGCGCCGTCGGCCGCACTGGCCGCGGGCGACCCGCGGCGGCTGACCGGCGAGGCCGGCATCGTCATGCTCGCCGCCGACTGGTGCGGCTACTGCCGCCGGCAACAGGCCGATTTCGCCCGCGCCCAGGTCCGCTACACGGTCCTGGACGTGGAGCAGGAGGCCGGCCGCCAGGCCGCCGCCGCGCTGGGCCTGGAAGGCGTGCCGATCACCGTGATCGGCCAGCACGTGGTCGAAGGCTACGACACCGCCGCCCTGGACCTGCACCTGCAGCCGCTGGGCTATCGCGTCTACTGATCCACCCCACCCACTTTCTTAGCAGAGGAATCCCCCATGAAAGCACCCGTTCGTGTTGCCGTCACCGGCGCCGCCGGCCAGATCGGTTATGCCCTGCTGTTCCGCATCGCCTCCGGCGAAATGCTGGGCAAGGACCAGCCGGTGATCCTGCAGTTGCTGGAACTGCCGATGGAGAAGGCCCAGGCCGCGCTGAAGGGCGTGATGATGGAGCTGGAAGACTGCGCGTTCCCGCTGCTCGCCGGCATGGTCGGCACCGACGACGCCGAAGTCGCGTTCAAGGACGCCGACATCGCCCTGCTGGTCGGCGCGCGTCCGCGCGGCCCGGGCATGGAGCGCAAGGACCTGCTGCTGGAGAACGCCAAGATCTTCACCGCGCAGGGCGCGGCGCTGAACAAGGTGGCCAAGCGCGACGTCAAGGTGCTGGTGGTCGGCAACCCGGCCAACACCAACGCCTACATCGCCATGAAGTCGGCGCCGGACCTGAACCCGAAGAACTTCACCGCGATGCTGCGCCTGGACCACAACCGCGCGCTGAGCCAGCTCTCGCTCAAGCTCGGCAAGCCGGTCGGCGGCATCGAGAAGCTGGTGGTGTGGGGCAACCACAGCCCGACCATGTACCCGGACTACCGCTTCGCCACCGCCGACGGCGCCTCCATCGCCGATGCGATCAACGACCAGGAATGGAATGCCGGCACCTTCATCCCGACCGTGGGCAAGCGCGGCGCGGCGATCATCGAAGCGCGCGGCCTGTCCTCGGCCGCCTCGGCCGCCAACGCCGCCATCGACCACGTCCGCGACTGGGTGCTGGGCAGCAACGGCAAGTGGGTGACGATGGGCGTGCCGTCCGACGGCTCCTACGGCATCCCGGAAGGCGTGATCTTCGGGTTCCCGGTCACCACCGAGAACGGCGCCTACACCATCGTCAAGGATCTGCCGATCGACGACTTCAGCAAGAAGTACGTCGACAAGACCCTGGCCGAGCTGGAAGAAGAGCGCAGCGGCGTGGCCCACCTGCTGGGCTGATCGCCAACTGCGATCGCGTCGTCACGGAACGCCGGGCCCCGCCCGGCGTTTCGCGTTGTGGGAGTCCGACATGATGAATCTGATCCACTGGCGGCTGTACGTCGCCGTGGTCGAGTGCGGCAGCATCAGCGCCGGTGCCGCGCGCTGCGGCATCACCCAGTCCGGCGCCAGCCAGGCCATCGCGCAGATGGAGCACGTGCTGGGCACGGCGCTGCTGCTGCGCGAGCGCGGGCGGATCCGGCCGACTCCATTCGGGACGCGTGCGCTGGAACATGCGCGGGCGATGCTGGCCGAGCTGGGGCAGATCCAGGCCCTGGCCAAGGCGGAGCGTGCAGCGGGTGCGGCCTCGCTGCGGGTCGCCGGCTTCGCCTCGTCGCGGCCATGGCTGGCGCCACGCCTGCGCGCGTTCGAGCGGGCGCATCCGGACACGGGTGTGGTCTGGCTGGAAGGCGGCGACGAGGAGGTCGAGGCCTGGCTGGCGGCCGGGACGGTCGACCTGGGCGTGGTGCTGGATCCGGCGCCGGAGCGCGACGCCATGGTGTTCGGCATGGACGAGTGGCTGGCGGTGCTGCCGCCGGCACTGGCGCGTCCGCAGGCGCGCGACATCGCCCTGGCGGAACTGCTGACGCTGCCGTTCGTACTGGCCACCGGCGGCTGCTGGCTGCATGCGCAGCGCCTGGCCGAACGCGCCGGGCTGGCGATCGCCGACCTGCGCCTGCAGGTGCGCGACTGGTCCAGCGCCTGGGCGCTGGTGCGCGACGGCGCGGGCGCCAGCCTGCTGCCGACGTCGGTGCTGCCGGCCGAGCGCGACGGCGTGCAGGTGCTGCCGTTGCAGCCGCGGCTGCAGCGCCGCTTCGCCCTGGTCGCTGCTGCACACGCGGCGCCGGCCGCGCTGCAACTGCGCCGGTTCCTGGACGAGGCCATTAGCGGCGCTACTGACCCGGCCTGACATTCTTGTTTCTCCGCAGGCCGCCGTGCCGCACACACTGCGCGCGCCGACTGTCCGGCGCCTCTTCGAGACCGTTCCGATGCTCCTCTATGCCGCCCCTGGCGCCTGTTCCCTGGCGCCGCACATCGTGTTGCGCGAACTGCAGCTGCCGTTCCGGTTGGTGCGCGTGGACAACCACAGCAAGCGCACCGCCGATGGCGAGGACTTCCGCGCGATCAATCCCAAGGGCTACGTGGCCGCGCTGCAACTGGAGGACGGCCAGGTGCTGACCGAGGGGCCGGCGATCCTGCTGTACCTGGCCGACCGCTGCCCACAGGCGGCGCTGGCGCCACCGGCGGACGCAGACACTTTGCCGCGCTACCGCCTGTACGAGTGGCTGGCCTTCATCAACAGCGAACTGCATGCCGGCAGCGTGCCGCTGTTCGATGCCGGGCTGGCACCGGCGCGGCGCACCGCGGTCGCCGCTCGCCTGCTGCAGCGCTATGCCCATGCCGAGGCTGCGCTGCGCACGCAGCCGTACCTGCTCGGCGAGCGCTTCGGTGTGGCCGATGCCTATCTGTTCACCGTGCTCGGCTGGCTGCCGCGGTTCGGCCTGTCGCTGGACGCGCATCCGGCGTTGGCGGCGTACGCGGTGCGCATCGCGCAGCGTCCCAGCGTGGCGGCGGCGCTGGCCGCCGAGCAGGCGCTGCAACCGGCCTGAGCGCGGCACGCAGGCGGTGCCAGGCATGACCTTCGGCGCTCGGCCGCAGCGCGGCGGCCGTGCTAGGTTGCCCGGGCCATTCGAAAGGGGATTTCGACCATGCTCATGCCGTTCCGCTGGATCGGCGCCCTGGCGCTCGCCAGTGCGTTGCCTGTCGCCGCCCACGCCGCCACCGCCGACAGCGGGTATCGGCAACCGCCCGAGCCGCTGCTGGGCGTGATGCGCGCCCCGCTCAATCCGACGCCGCGGCTGGACCCGACCGGGCGCACCCTGTTGCTGGTGGAGCGCCAGGCCTACCCGCCGATCGCGCGCGTCGCCGAGCCGTACCTGAAGCTGGCCGGGGTGCGCGTGGAACCGCGCACCCACGCCCGCCACGACATGTCCAACGGCTACGGCATCCGCGCCTGCCTGGACGGCTTCAGCCTGGTCGACGTGGCCAGCGGCAAGCAGACCGCAGTGACTTTGCCGGCCGGTGCCTGCCCGGCGCAGCCGGTGTGGTCGCCGGACGGGCGCCGCTTCGCCTTCAACAACACCGCGGCCGACCGCGTCGAACTGTGGCTGGGCGATGTCGCCACCGGCGCGGTGCGTCGTATCGACGGCGTGCAGCTCAACCCGGTGCTGGGCGGCGAGATCCAGTGGCTGGGCGGCAGCGACACGCTGCTGGTGCGCGCGGTACCGCAGGACCTGGGCCCGGCGCCGGTCAAGGCGGCGGTGCCGCCGGGACCGGAGGTCAAGGAAGCGATCCGCGGCAAGGGCGAGAGCAGCACCTACGAGGCCCGCGACACCCTGTCCAGCCCCGAGGACGAGGCCCTGTTCACCTACTACGCCACGGCGCAGCTGGTCACCGTGGATGCCGCCAGCGGCAAGCTGCGCACGGTCGGCAAGCCGGCGGTGTACTCGGTGGTCGACGGTGCGCCGGACGGCCGCCACGTGCGCGTGGAGCGCCTGCAGCGTCCGTACTCCTACGTCACCACCTACGGCCGCTTCGCCCACGACGTGGCGGTGCTGGACCTGGCCGATGGCAGCGAGCGCGTGCTGGCGAACCTGCCGGTGGCCGACCGGGTGCCGGTGCACGGCGAGCCGACCGGACCGCGCGACTATTCCTGGCGCGCCAACCAGCCGGCCACGCTGATCTGGGCCGAGGCGCTGGACGGCGGCGACTGGAAAACCAACGTGCCGGCGCGCGACAAGCTGCTGACCCTGTCTGCACCGTTCACCGGCAAGCCGCGCGAGCTGGCCAAGGTGACCCAGCGCTACGCCGGCCTGAGCTGGTTCGCCCAGGGCGGGCAGGCGCTGCTGGACGAGTACGACGAGAACCGCCACTGGCGCCGCACCACGCTGCTGGATGCGGACCGCCCCGGCAGCGCCGGGCGGGTGCTGTTCGACCTGTCCACCGACGACCTGTACGCCGATCCCGGCACGCCCGAGCTGCGTCGCCTGGCCAACGGCGAATACGTGCTGCGCGAGGACAACGGCGCGCTGTTCCTGAGCGGGCAGGGCGCCACCCCGAGCGGCGACCGGCCGTTCCTGGACCGCTACGACCTGGCCAGCGGCAAGACCCAGCGCCTGTTCCGCAGCGGCGCCGACGTCGACGAAGCCTTCGCCGGGTTCGCCGCCGACGACACCACCCGCTTGCTGACCTGGAGGCAGTCGCCGAGCGACCCGCCGAACGTCTACCTGCGCACGCTGGGCCAGCCGCAGCCGGCTGCGGCAGCCGGCGAGGCGGTGGTCGCCTCCACCCTGGCGCCGGTGACTCGCTTCCCCGATCCGACACCGGTGGTGCGGCAGATCAAGAAGCGGCTGGTGACCTACAAGCGCAAGGACGGCGTGGAACTGTCCTTCACCCTGTACACGCCGCCCGGCTACAAGGAAGGCACGCGCGTGCCGGCGATCCTCTACGCCTATCCGCTGGACTACGCCGATGCCTCCAAGGCCGGCCAGGTCAGCGGCGCCAACGACCGCGACTTCACCCGCCTGCATTCCTACCAGCTGTTGCTGCTGGCCGGCTACGCGATCATCGACGACGCCGCGTTCCCGATCGTCGGCGATCCCAAGACCGCCTACGACACTTACCTGCAGCAGTTGGTGGAGAACGCGCAGGCGGCGGTGGACAAGGCGGTGGCGCTGGGCGTGGTCGACCGCGACCGCATCGGCGTCACCGGCCACAGCCACGGCGCGCTGATGGCGGCCAACCTGCTGGCGCACACCGACCTGTTCCGCGCCGGTGTGGCCACCAGCGGCAGCTACAACAAGACCCTGACCCCGTTCGGCTTCCAGAACGAGCGGCGGTCGTTCTGGGCCGCACCGGAGGTGTACGCGCAGGCCTCGGCGTTCTTCCACGCCGACAAGATCAACGAACCACTGCTGCTGGTGCACGGCATGGACGATGCCAACCCCGGCACCGAGACCACCCAGGCCCCGCGCATGTTCCAGGCCATCCGCGGCCTCGGCGGCACCGCGCGGCTGGTGCTGCTGCCGTTCGAACCGCACTGGTACACCGCGCGCGAATCCAACGAGGACGTGGTGGCGGAAATGCTGGAGTGGTTCGACCGCTACGTGAAGCAGGCGCCGCCGCGTGCGGCGTCGGCGGACAAGGCGAAGACGCAATAGTCGGCCGACCTGGGAGCGCACGATGACATGGCGTTTGCTCTGCGCGCCGGTGTTGCTGGCGCTCACTGCATGCGGTGCGGTCGACACGGTGAAGAATGCGTACGCGCATTCGCGGGAGGTGGCTGCCGACTTGGAGAAATCGGTCGGCAGCAAGCCCGCGGTCGGCTTCAACTGGGCGAACGGCGCGCTGGTCCAGGTCACGGTCAATTTCCAGGGCGTGCCGCACAAGCCGTTGGCGCAGATCATGCAACTCAGCAAGGATTCGGTGGCCACGCGCTTCGAGCAGGCGCCGGGGGGGGGGCGTTTACGGTGCCGGGGAAGTAGCTAGTAATTGATGCTCATGGTCGCGGAAGCACTGTGCGCATCTCAGTCAACCGTCTAGGAAGACGTATCCATGGATCCTCTGTCCTTCAGTTTGCCGACCGTCATTTGGTCGGGAATTGTCGCTGCATTTATCTCTTTGAGTGGCGTGGTCCTTTCCAATCGTGCCAGCATGAGCCGGCTTAAGGAGCAGTTGCGGCATGATGCAAAAGAGAAGCATCAGGATCGTCTCGCAAGTCTGAGGCGAGATGTGTACTTGCCGCTTATTGCCGAAACAAATAGAGCGAATGGGTACCTTGGATCTCTCTCTGCTCAAGATCCAACTGAGGGCGGTTTTGGAGAGCCTCTGCAAGGTGTGATCGCAATGTTGGCGAAAGTCCAACTTGTTGGCTCTCGAGAAGCTACAGCGGCCGCGGCCGAGTTGACTGCGCTGTATGGGGAGGCGCTTCTAAGGCTTATCGGCTTTGCAAAGCCAATGCATGAGGCAAAGATCGACATTAGGATTTCGGATGAACTGTATCAACAGAGTGCTGCTCAGGTGCAGCGAGTGCTTTCCGAGATTGCAGCGGAAAACGAATCAGGGGTGCCAAATCAAATTCGGCTGGCTTCGCTGTTTAACTCATTGAGCAACTATCGTGAGCAGTCTTCAATTCATTCAGGCGCGCGCAATGCCGCCTGGGATGTCTACAACTCTAATCAGCAAGGCTTCGCAAGAGCGGTCCTTGAGGAAATAAAAAGGCTTGGCCCCGCGCAGATCAGTCTAATGTGCGCAATTCGAAGTGAATCAGGTTTGGATGGTGATGCTTCTGAGCTCAGGGCTCGGCTAGAGGAGAATAGCAAGAGGGGAGGTCAGGCAATTGATGAGTTGCTGAGTAAGCTGAATTCATCTGTTGATGGCTGAAAATTGCTGGGCTCAGTGCGTTTGCCGGCGGATCTTTGGGGTAAATACGATGAAGAATGAATTTGAAGACGATCTCATCATTGTGCCAGTGCCTCCGCTAGTTGCAGTTTTGCTTAATCTGGAAAAAAAGAAGGGATCTTCTCTCACAGAAGGCGAAGTCCTGGAGGCGAGAGACAATGCTGTTTGCATCGCATTGCCAAAGGGCGTATGCGATGCTATCGCGGAATCTCGCGGATACAACGACATCGATCCTGAGCGGGCCTGGGAAGAGTGGGTTGAGATTCGCTCCTCACTTCAAGCTGGGTCTGACAGTTAGCTCAGCCCAAACTCGCCCCTAGGGATTGTGAGGAGAACGTTTATGTTCTTCGACCAAGGTCGGAACGACGCCCTCCCCGCCGAAGGACTATGCTCGGAGCCGGTGCACCGGCCTTGGGAGGGGCGGCATGGACTACGCGACGCTGTACCGACGCTCGATCGAGCGGCCGGAAGAGTTCTGGGCCGAGCAGGCCAGGGCGATCCACTGGGAGCGGCCGCCGCAGGCGATCCTGGAGTACGACACGCCGCCGTTCCGGCGCTGGTTCGTCGGCGGGCTGACCAATCTGTGCCACAACGCGGTGGACCGGCATCTGCCCGAACGCGCCACGCAACTGGCGCTGGTCGCGGTGTCCAGCGAAACCGGGCAGACTCAGGAGATCACCTATGCGCAGCTGCACCGCGAGGTCAACGCCTTCGCGGCGGTGCTGCAGCGGCTGGACGTGCAGCGCGGCGACCGCGTGGTCATCTACATGCCGAACATGGCCGAGGCGGTGTTCGCGATGCTGGCCTGCGCGCGCATCGGCGCGGTGCATTCGGTGGTGTTCGGCGGTTTCGCCGCGCACAACCTGGCGCTGCGCATCGACGATGCGCGGCCCAAGCTGTTGATCGCCGCCGATGCCGGTAGCCGCGGCGGCAAGCGCATCCCCTACAAGCCGCTGGTCGATGCCGCCTGCGCGGAGGCCAGTGCGCCGCCGCAGACCGTGCTGATCGTCTCGCGCGGGCTGGATCCGGCGCAGCCGCGCGTGCCCGGGCGCGATGTCGACTATGCCGAGCTGCGCGCCGAGGTCGGCGATGCGCAGGTGCCGGTGGTGTGGCTGGAATCCAACGAGCCCAGCTACCTGCTGTACACCTCCGGCACCACCGGCAAGCCCAAGGGCGTGCAGCGCGATGTCGGCGGGCATGCGGTGGCGCTGGCGTTGTCGATGCGCACGGTGTTCGACTGCGGCCCGGGGCAGACCATGTTTTCCACCTCCGACGTGGGCTGGGCGGTGGGGCATTCGTACAACGTGTACGGTCCGCTGATCGTCGGCGCGACCTCGCTGTTGTACGAAGGCCTGCCGGTGCAGCCGGATCCCGGCGTGTGGTGGGCGCTGTGCGAGAAGTACCGGGTGCGCACCATGTTTTCCTCGCCGACCGCGATCCGCGTGCTGAAGAAACATCCGGCGCGCTACCTGCGCGAGCGCGACCTGAGCGCGCTGCGCTATCTGTTCCTGGCCGGCGAGCCGCTGGACGAGCCGACTGCGTTGTGGATCGGCGAGGCGCTGGGCAAGCCGGTGATCGACAACTACTGGCAGACCGAAACCGGCTGGCCGGTGCTGACCCTGTTGCCGGGCGTCGAGTTGCGGCCGGTGAAACCGGGATCGCCCGGCTTTCCCAATCTTGGGTACCGCACGCGCATCGTCGACGAGCACGGCGTCGAGGTGCCGGCCGGGCGCAAGGGCGTGCTGGTGATCGAGCCGCCGTTGCCGCCGGGCTGCATGACCACGGTGTGGAACGACGACGCGCGCTTCCTGCGCAGCTACTTCAGCCATTTCGATACGCTGCTGTACAGCTCGCTGGACTGGGCGATCCGCGACGAGGACGGCTACACCTTCATTCTCGGCCGCACCGACGACGTGATCAACGTGGCCGGACATCGCCTGGGCACGCGCGAGATCGAGGAAGCCATCGCCGGCCATGCTGACGTGGCCGAGGTCGCGGTGATCGGCATGCACGACGAATTGAAGGGGCAGGTGCCGGTGGTGTTCGCGACGCTGAAGCAGGTCGCGCCGGATGCCGCGGCAGTAGTCGAGGAACTGCGCCAGTGCGTGGTGGAGCGTCTTGGCGCGGTGGCGCGGCCGGCGCAGGTGTATCTGGTGCAGGCCTTGCCGAAGACGCGGTCGGGCAAATTGTTGCGGCGCTCGCTGCAGGCGCTGGCCGAGCAGCGCGATCCGGGCGATCTGTCGACGCTGGACGATCCCGGCGCGCTGGAGGAAATCCGCCGCGCCTTGCGCGGTTGACGTGCGACTGGCGACGCCGGCGCAGCCGCGCCGGCGTTCGCATCGCCGATCAGCTCAGCCCTTCGGCCTGCAGCGCCGCCTGCACCTGCGGATCGGCGGACATGCGTTCGAAATGCAGTTGCAGATTGGGGCCGAGCGCGATCTGCTGCGCGCGCGCCCAGCGCAGGGTGACGAACAGGTAGGCATCGGCGATGGAACGGCGCGCGCCGCCCAGCCAGGTCTGCTGTTCCAGCGCAGCTTCCACGCGCGCGTACAGCGTGCGCACGCGTTCGCGTGCATGTTCCTGGGTGCGGGCGATCACCGCGGCATCGTCGAGATAGCGGGTGCTGCCGAACAGCGGATGAAACGCCGGGTGTAGATCTGCGTTGAGGAAGGCCAGCCAGCGCTGCACTTCGGCACGGCTGCGCGGGCTGCCGTCGCCAGCCAGGTGCGCGTCGGGCGCGAGATCGGCGATGTAGTTGAGGATCGCCGAGTTCTGGGTCAGCACCCAGTCGTCCATCTGCAGCGCAGGCACCGCGCCGGCCGGATTGATCGCCAGGTACGCCGGCGCCTTCATCGCCGCGGCATCCAGCAGCTTCAGTTCGAACGGCAATCCGGCCCAGCGCAGCGCGATGTGATCGGCCAGCGAACAGGCGCCGGGCTTGGAATAGAGTTTCATGGCAGGCGGTTCCGCATCGGTCAGGACGGCAGAGCGTACCTGCTGTGCGGGGCGCTTGGCGATGAAGACGCGCCATGCGTGGCGCGCGCGCCTGCGTCAGGGCATGCCTGTGTGGCGAACGATCAGGACGCGTTGCGCGGGTGCAGCTTCTGCACGCGATAGAACGTGTGGTCGCCGATGGTCGCGACCTGATAGGCATTGCGCCAACTCGGGCTGGCGATGGCATGCGCGGCGAAGTGGCTGGCGCCCGGCACGATCTCCTTGCGCTGGCCCTGCGGCAGCGCCCAGTTGCGCTCGGCGGCGAAGGCGACCTTGACCGCATCGGCCCAGGCGTCGTCGTTCTTCAGTTCGGTGCCCGGCTTCACCAGGCCTGGCGCGAACTGCTTGCGTGCGGTGACCACCTGGCACATCGAATCGCCCCACAGGCCGCTGTCCAGGCGACGCAGCGCCACTTCCGCGACGGCTTGTTGTCCGCGCAGCGTCTGGTCGCGCGCTTCCAGGTATACGGTGGTGCTGAGGCAAAGCGAATCGGCAGCGGGTTGCGGCAACAATTGCGAGAGCCAGAGAATCCAGGCCAGTTTCATCGTACTCCTTGCTCCGTATGGGCCGTCGTCGTGGCGCTGCGCCGGGATGGCGCGGCAAGCGATGCGGCTTGGCGTCATGGGGAGGCGGCCTGTCACGGGCCGCCCGGGTGCCGGCAATCTGAAGTCCGGCGGATCCGCCAAGATGGGCGGATCGAGAAGAGGCGCGAACGATAGGGGCCGGTTCCCGAATCGCAACTGAATCCCGAGTGTTGACAGGGTTCACATCTCGCTGTGTCGAGATGCCGTCGCGCCTGGCCGCGCGACGGCATTGTGCAACGCCGCACTGCGGCGCATGAGGCTCAGGGAAACTGCTTGCGCTGCATCAGCATGGCGTACACCTTCACCACCGGATCGGCGTGTCCGCTCAGTTGCGCCAGGCGTTGATCGCGATCCGGCCAACGCTGTGCCTGATCGGCGAGCACGCGCAGATCGCCGAACCAGGTGTCGTGATCGCGTGCGTAATACGGGCCGCTCAGCAGCGTGGCGAGCAGGTGCATGCCGCGGTCGCGCGCCGCGCCCGCCGGCGCGTACTCGAGATAGCGCAGCAGTTCGCGCAGGCGCGCGCGCTGCACGCGGCCGCTATCGTCGCTGGCGGCGGTCTGCTGCAGCACGCCGTGGTCGAGTTGGTCGAGGAACTCGATCGATGCTTTTTCCGTGGCCGCATCGCCTGCACCAGCAGCCGCATCCAGCAACTGCGTGCGGATGTTGTAGCCGGCCTGGCGGATCAGCGAGATCGCATCGGCGTCGATCGACTGCGCGGGGAGCTGCGGTGCCGGCACGATGCGCTCGGCCGGCAGCTCGGCGACGAAGCGCTGTTCCAGCAGCCAGTGGTTGCCGAGCACGCTGGAAGCGCAGCGCGTCTGCGCAAGATGCGCGGCGACGTAGCCGCGGTAGGCAGCGTGCAGGCGCTCGCGCAGGGCGCTGTCGGACATTTGTTGCAGCACCAGCGGCATATCGCCGGCCACGCTGAGTTCGGTGGCGGTGAAACCGGCATCGTCGCCGCGGATGCGTTCGAACATGCGCACCAGGCTGTCGCCGAGCTGTGCCTGTCCCGCAGTGTCCAGCGGCGCCGCGGCGAGCGCCATCTTCAGCGCCGGGGCGGTGTCGGTTTCGTGTTGCGCCGCGTCCACGCGTGCGGCGATTGCGCTCGCGCGCGCTGCCGGTGACGCCGGCTGCAATGCGCTGGCCAACGCATAGGTCGGGCTGGGATCGTCGAGATAGTCCGCATCGCAACTGCCGGCGTGCGGCGTCGGCAGCGCGGCGAACAACGCCTGAACCTGCGCTGGCGTGGCGTGTTGTGCGGCGCGTGTCTGCAGCGTCAGCCGATCCAGACCAGCGGTGCGCGGTGAGCGAAGTTCGTCGTCGTGCTCTTCGTCGATGCTGCCGACGCGGGCCAGGCCTGGCATGCGCCGTTGCGCGCGCTCGGCCAGTGCCACGGCCTGTTGGGTCAGCCGTTGCGCGGCAGCGGCCCGGTTGCCGTCGGCTGGAAGATCGGCGGATGCAGCCAAGCGCAGCAGCACATCGGCCTGGAAGTCGGCAGGCAGCGCCTGCGCCGCGGCCAGCACCGCACTCGCAGGTGGCCCGGGCACGGCGCTACCGTTCATCGAAGCGGCACCAGTGGACGGCGGCGTCTGCGCACTGGCCGGGCCGGCATGCGGGTGTGTTGCGAGGGAAGCCGGCGCTGCGGGTTGCGCGCCGTGGGCGGTGGCCGCGCGTTGCAGCAGCGGCACGCACGCGCCGGCGACCAGCAGCGCGAGAAGCAGATGACGGGGACGTGGGGCGGAACGCATGGGAACTCCTGAAGGCGGGCGACGGACTGCACGGCGCATGGGCGCCGTGCAGGACCGGGGAGCGCACTCCCCGGCGCGACCAGTCAGTGGTCAGTTGTAGCGCGCGGTGTTGCGCGGCACGTTGGCGCGGATCACCCCGAGCGGATCGTCGGTGATGATGCTGGTGAAGCCGGCAGTGACCTGTGCGCGGAAGTCCGGACGGTCGTCGGCGGTCTCGTTGCCGAAGTACTTGGTACGGGTCAGGTAATCGTCGAGCGAGGCACAGCAGGTGCCGTTGCTGCGCACGTAGTGCTGGCCGTCATGGCTGCTGAGGCGGTACTCGGGCACCGGCGAGAACGCGCCGATCGCGCGTTTCTGCGCCTGGTTCTCGGCCAGCAGTTCGGCGGTCGGGTCGCCGCGGCGGGGCTGCTTGTTGCCGATTTCCAGCCAGGCGAAGCCGTTTTGGCGACGCGCCTCGTTGATCCAGGCGTTGACCCGGCACGCCGGCGTGTCGCCGCGCCCCGAGCCGCACTCGCCGACGTAGCCGCCATCGGCCAGCCTGTCCATGTCGCCGGCGTAGATGGTCGGCGCGAATGGCACACCCTTGGTGAAGCGGGTGATCTCGCTGGGCGTCTTCGGCAGCAGCGAGGCGCTGAATTTCAGCACCACCTGGTTCTCCATGCGGAACGCGTGGACCTGGTCGGCCGCGCGCGAGACTGCATCCAGGTTCTTCAGATCAAGCACCACCACCATGTGGTTGGCGTAGGTCACCACGGTGTTCAGCGCCTTGGCCAGCGAGGTCGGATTGTCGTTGGTCTTGGCGAAGTTCTTGTCGCGCAGGAACGAGTTGACCAGATCATGACTGGTCAGGGTGCTGATGTCCGGATTCCAGCCCTTCGGATTGGTTGCCGGCTGGAAGATATAGAAGCCGGGTTCGTGATACACCACGCGACCGGCGTTCTGGTCGTGGAACAGCCAAAGGATGCCGTCGGAGGCCTGCTTGACATCGAGTTCGATCGCTTCGATGTTGTTGTTGTAAGTGCTGAGGATCGAGCAGGTGGAGTTTTCCGCGCAGCCGTCGCCGACCAGGCCGCGGTGCGAAATCACCACGACATCGGCGTGGCTGCCCTGGTAGGGGGCTTTCATCACGTTGAGGATATGTTGCGGGTTCCAGTTGCTGGCGGCCGACGCCATGCCGGACAGCGTGGCCAGCGACGCGCAGGCCAGCGCCAGGGCGAGAACCTTGGCGGGTTTCTTGGGCAGTTTCATGTGCTCTCTTCCGTTCGGGGTTGATGGAATGAAGTGAAGCAGCGCAGCGCGCGGCAACCGCCGCGCCCATGGACGCGGTTGTTTGCAGCGCAATGCTCGAAGCGACGGGCATCGTCCTGGCGTTGCATGCCACCCGTCTGAAACTGGACTCCTGGCGACACCCCGCGTGGGCCACCGCGCGGTGTCGCCGGGATTTGGACCGAGGCCGGCTACCGTGGCGTGTCCGCGCCGTGCAGGTAGCGTTGCAATGCCAACGGCTCGTCGGTTTGGATCATGCTGACGCCGTGCTTGCGCAGCCCACCCCAGACCGCGGCCGGATCGCGCAGCGCGCGCTGGTCGGTGTAGTTGGCCGACAGCCGCATCGGCCTGCCGCTGGCGATGTCGTTGGTCATGGTGTTGACGAACAGGCGCGCGTGCGGCGCCAGTTCGCGCTGCGCGATGTCCAGCACCACCGGGTCGTCGAACATCAGCTGCACCACCGCCGGCTGCAAGCTGACGGCGCGGCGCAGGGCCTGCTCGGGCGGCAGCGTCGATTCGCGCTGCAGGTACAGCGCCTGCACCGCGATGTCGGCCTTGCGCGCGCGCTGCAGCACCGCTGCGGGCACGTCCAGCGGCACGTTGAGCAGCACGTCGCGTTGCGCGCCGGCCGCGTCCACCGCGTCGATCACCTGGTCCAGCGCCGCGGCCTTGACGTCCAGGTTCACCAGCACCTTGCCGCGCGCCACGGCCAGCGCCTGCGCCAGCGTCGGCGGATGCCGCGCGGTGAGCGTGCTGTCGCGGCCGCCACCCCGGCTGCGCACGCGCAAGGCGGCGATCTGCGCCGCGTCCAGATCGGCCACCGCGCCGTGCCCGTCGGTGGTGCGGTCCACCGTCTCGTCGTGCATCAGCACCAGCGCGCCGTCGCGGGTGGTGCGCACGTCGATCTCGACCATGTCCACGCCGCGCGCGATGCACGCGGCGATGCCGTCCAGGGTGTTCTCCGAGGCGAACGTCCAGCAGGCGCGGTGCGACACCACCAGCGCCGGCCCATGCGGGTCGCGCAGCCGGTCGGGCAGGCTCGGCGTTGCCGCCATGGCCAGGACCGGCATCGACAGCACGGCGCTCATCAGCAGTCTCCGGCAGCGCATGCTCACCATCTCCAGGTCAGCGACGTGTTGTAGTTGCGGCCGAAGATCGGCCGCGCGTAGATCGCGTCGGCGGTGCCCTGGCCGGACAGCGTGTCCACGCGCGCATTGCCTTCGGTCAGGCCGAGCGCGTTGCCGACGTTGGCGGCGTGCAGCTGCAGCTCCAGGTGCTCGCTCAACCGCGCGAACAGGCCAAGGTCGTAGGTGGTGTAGGCGGGCAGGGCGGTGGCATTGGTGTAGTCCACATAGCGCTGACCCATGCGATAGGCGGTGGCCGACAGTTCCAGCGGCCGGCCGTCGATGTCGAAGTACAGGGTCGGGCTGATCGACGCCATGAACTTCGGGATGCGCGAGATCTGCTTGCCGTCCAGGTCGCCGTAGCTGAGGCCGGTGGTCGCGTTGCTCAGGCCACGCGTCTGCGGATCCTGCAGCGTGGCCGAACCGGTGATGCCGAACAGCGGCAGCGGCCGCCAGGTGAACTCCGATTCAAGGCCCAGGGTGCGGGTCTTGCCGACCAGCGCCAGGCTCTGCACCGCACCGCTGCCGTCGAGCACGATGGCGCTGATCGACAGATCGTTGAAGCGGCTCCAGAAGCCGACCGTGGAGAACGAGAAGGTGTCGCCGAAGCTGCCGCGCAGGCCTGCCTCGGCTTGGTCGATATCGGTGACGTCGGCGTGTTGGGTCTGGTAGACGTTCTGCAGCCGCGGCAGGCGCTGCGACTGGGTGTAGCGGGCGAAGGTCTGCAACTGCGGGGTCAGCGCGAACTCGGCACCGAGCGTCCACTGCGTGGCATGGCGATGATCGGTGCGCGGGCTGAACGCACCGCTGAGCCCGCCGACGTTGTCGTCGGCGAGCGTGGTCGGATCGCCGAGATTGCGCGTGGTGTTGGCGTAGACGCCGCCGTTGGCGTTGTAGCGGGTGTAGCGCACGCCGGCATCCAGGCCAAGGCGGCCGAAGCGCACCGAGTCCCACAGGTACGGCGACAGGTAGGTGCCGTTGGCGAAGCCGCGGGTGACGCCATTGCCGTAGCGCACGAAGCCGTTCTGGGTGACCGAACCGACCACGTTGCCGGCGGCGTCGTAGGCCAGCACGTCCAGGCGCTGCGCGTTGTTCTGCAGCGTGGTCAGCACGGTGTTCTGCAGGCGGTCCTGGCGGTATTCGAAGTGCTGCACGTCGAGGCCGGCGGTGAGCGTGTGCTGGCCCAGCGCCGTGTCGTCGAACGCCTTGCTCAGGCGCAGGTCGTCGGACAGCGTGCGCAGATGGGTGCGCGCATTCCACAAGCCGCTCTCCAGCACCAGGCCGTTGGCCGCGGCTGGATCGTAGGCGGCGCCGTTGCGGCTGGCGACGTAGCCGACCCGCGCCACCCGCGTGCCGAAGCCGCTGCGCGCACGGCCGAGCTGGGTGTTGAGATAGGCGCCGGCGTCGTAGGGCGCGGCGCCGGAGAACAGCGCGGTGTAGTCCACCTCCGCATCGACGAAGCGCATGCGGTTGTTGAAGGTCAGGCCGTTGCCCAGATCCCATTCCAGGTGCGTGCCGAGTTGCTTGACCTTGCTGTGGATGCCGTCGGCCAGGTCGAGGTTGCGCGCCAGCGGGCCGTTGCCGTCGAAGCTCAGCGCGGTGGTGTGGCGCAGGTCGTTGGACAGCAGGGTGCCGTCCAGCGGATCGATCAGCGCCGACAGCGATTGCGACGGGTTGCGCGGGTCGGCCAGCGGGATCGGGTTGTAGAAGGCGGTCCGGTCGTTGAGGTACTTGGCGTCGACGTCGAGGATCGCATCGCCCATCAGGAAGGTCAGGTTGCCGCGCAACTGGCCGCCCTGGTCGGCGGTGTAGCCGGTGCGGCGCAGACCGTCGTCGCTGCGGTGGTAGCCGCCGATGCTGTACAGCACGTTCTCGCTGAGCGGGCCGGCGCTGTAGGCATCCTCGCGGCGCAGGCCGTCGCTGCCGACGCTCATGCGTACCGCGCCCTCGGGGGTGGCGGTGCCGTGGCGGGTGATGGCATTGACCGTGCCGCCCGGCGCGTTGGTCGCGAACAGCGGCGAGGTGCCGCCGCGGACCACTTCCAGGCGCTCGGTCATCATGTCCAGCGCGAACAGGGTGTCGACGTTGAAGAAGCTTTCCTGCGGCTCGTCGAACAGGGTCAGGCCGTCTTCCTGGTACTGCACGTAGTACCAGCCGCCGGCCGGCAGGCCGCGCACGTAGAGGTTCTGGCCGCCGCCCTGGCCGCCGGAGGGTTCGGCGGAGAAGCCGGGGACCGCCCGCAGCATGTCCACGCTGCTGCTCGGGGTGCTGCGCTCCAGGCGTTCCTTGGACACCACGCTGATCGCGAAGGGGGCGTCCTTCTGCGACTGGCCCTGCGGCGTGCCGGTGACCACGATCTGGTCCAGCGTGGTGGTGGCGTCTGCCGGGGGTGCTGGCGCGTCCTCGGCATGGACGGTCGCGGCGCTGCCGAGGATGGACGCGAGCGCCAGTGCCAGCAGGCTCGGGTGCGGATGAACGGTACGCATGAAGACCCCCAGTAAAAGAATGTGTGGTTAATACTATTTGCAATGTATGAAAATTGGATGTCCACGTGCTAGGTTGTTGCGGTTCGTGCATCCATCACGCTTTGCGTCCGCCTATGCCGCATTCCGATTTCCCGCCGCGCGTCAGTGCCGGCGGCCGCCAATTGCTCGATCGTGTGTTCAAGACCGGGGTGCAGACCCAGGCGGCGCTGAGCCGCGACCTGGATCTGTCGCAGCCCACCGTGGCGCGCCTGCTGCAGGGCTTCGTACAGGACCGCATGGTCCAGCTCAGCGCCCGTGCCGCCGAGGGGCGCGGCAATCCCAGCGTCGATGTGCGGCTGGCGCCGGATTACGCCTACGCCTTCGGCATCGGCCTGATGGGCGACGTGGTGGCGCTGGCGCTGGTGGATTTCGCCGGCACCGTGCGCGGCCAGCGCCGCGTGGGCCTGGCCGATATGCGCCGCGCGCCGGTGCTGGCGCAGTTGCAGCGATTCCGTGCGGAGCTGCTGGCCGAGACCGGCGTGGACCCGGCGCGGGTAGTCGGCATGGGCATGGCGATTTCGGCGTTCTTCACCGGGCAGGGCCGGCAGATGGCCGGGCCGCCGGCGCTGGAGGACTGGACCCAGGTGGACCTGGTGCCGATCCTGGAAGAAGCCCTGGGCTGCGCGGTCACCATCGAGAACGATGGCGCGGCGGCGGCGGTGGCCGAGAGTCTGTACGGGGTCGGCCGCGACTGCCGCGACTTCGTCTACCTGCACCTGACCAACGGCTTCGGCGGCGGCATCATCGCCGATGGCCGGCTGTTCCGCGGCCACCGCGGCAATGCCGGCGAGTTCGGCGGCATCTGGACCGTCGGCGGCATGGCCTATCCGAACCTGGACGCGCTGCTGTCGCTGGTGCGGGCCGCCGGCCAGGACTACGCCGGAGTCGAGCAGATGCTCGGCGCGATCGACGCGCACACCCCGGGCGTGGACGCCTGGCTGGACATGGCCGAGGCGCCGTTCTCGCAGTTGTGCGCGTATCTGGCCTATGCGCTGGATCCGCAGGCGATCGTGATCGGCGGGCGCCTGCCGGCCGCGATCGCGCAGCGCCTGATCGAGCGTATCCGCATCCCGCGCGCGCCCAACCGCCACGGCCTGGCGCCGCCGCTGCCGCAGTTGTGCATCGCCCGCACCGTCGGCGACGCGGTGACCCTGGGCGCGGCGTTGATGCCGCTGCAGCGGGCGTTTTTCGCCTGAGACATGCAGCGGCGGGCGCAGTGCGTCGCGCCGCGGTGCAGGTGTTGCTGACCAGACGCTAGCCCGCGTTGCAGCGCGGTGGCGTCGACCGTGCGCCGCTGTCTCAGCCGCTGCTCGCGTTCGTCGCCAGGCCGGCACCGATCGGATGCGATCGCCGGCGTCCCGTCAACAGCGCCAGCAGCAGGCATAGCGCCCCGCACAGCAGCGGGCCGGCCGCCATCGCCCAGCACAGCAGCAGGCAGTGCCCGTCGCGGTAGGCCAGCGCATCCAGCAGCACGCCGATCAGTACCACCCCGGCGGCCAGCGCGATCTGTGCGGCGGCGGTCAGCGCGGCGAAGCACAGCGCATGCTCGGCGACCGCCCGGGTGGCTGTGTACTGCGCATGCCAAGCCCACACCAGTTGCCCGCCGCTGCCGCCGATGGCGCCGATGCAGGCCGCTGCGGCCAGGCTCAGCAGCGGCTGCGCCGGCAACGCCAGGGCGAACAGCGGCGCGCACAGCAACAGGGCGCCGCCGAGCCAGGCCAGCCGTTGCGTCGGCGTGCGCTGTCGACCCCAGCGCGCGGCCAGCGGCTGCACCAGCACCGTGCCAAGCGCGTAGGCGATCAGGACCGCACTGCCCCAGCCGGGCGAGAGCAGGCCGTAGGCGGCCACGTACGGGGCGAGCTTGGTGAACGCGGGCAGGGTCAGCGAGACCGCTGCGATCAGTGCCAGCGGCTGCCAGGGAATCGCGCGCCACGAGGGCGCTCGGTCGATCGCGAGCACAGCCGTGGCGTCGGCCGGGGCAGGGTGCGCATTGGCGTGATGGCGCAGCGCCCGCTGCAACTGCCAGGCGCACAGCATCGCCACCGCCGCCAGCACCGCGCTGGCCTGCAGCGCCAGGCTGCCGCCATCGGTCCCGCGCGCCAGCACCGCACCGACCACGCTGCTGATCAGCAGCGCCGCCGCGCCGCTGCCGGCCAGGCGCAGCGCACTGGCGCCGTCGTGGCCGCGCCAGGGCCACTGCGCCAGGCTCAGCAAGGTGTTCTGGGCCACGTCGCAGGCGGCGTAGGCCAGCCGGAACAGCAGGCTCACCGCCAGCACGTAGCCGAGTCGCCACGGCGGCGGCAGCAAGGGTGCGGCGAACACCAGCAGCAGCGCCAGCGCCGCGGCGGCCAGGCCGTGCCATTGCAGACGCCCGGCGCTGCGCACGTCGCGCAGGCGCCGGCGCAGGCCCCAGCCGGCGCCGAGGCCGATCGCGGCGCTGAGCAGCAGGCCCAGCGCCAGCACCAGCCCGGCCGTGATCGCGCGCAGCCCGGCATGTTCGGTCAGCGAGTAGATCAGCAGCAGTTCGCCGGCGTACCACAGCAGGCTCTTGCCGAAATGCGCGCCGGCATACGCCGCCAGCGCCGTTTGCGGCAGGCGGGGCAGGGCGGGCAGGGGCGAGGCGGGCGGCATGCCCAGGCTTATAGCCGCGCGATGCGACAGCACCAAGTCCGCCGCGCCGGCTTGCTAGGATCGAAGGCGCTGGTCCCCGTCGTTCGAGGAGTTCGCCGATGTCGCTGTCATGGTCATGGCCCCGGTTGCTGTGCCTGTGTCTTGCCGCCTTCGCTGCGCCTGCCGTCGCGTCCGTGGCCGCGCGCCCGCAGGCGGTGTATCAGCTGTCCGCCGCCGACCTGTTGCGTCTGCTGCGCGGCGATGCGCAGGCCGCGGCGACGCCGCTCGCCGGCAGCGCCGAGCAACGCCGCGCGCAGGCCGGCACGCTGGCGCGGCTATACATCGCCGGCGTCGCCGACGCCAGCGAAGGCAGACAGTGGTGCGCCGGCGCGCAGGGCGTGCTGACGCACGAACTGGTCGATCGCGTGTTCACCGCGCTCGCCGCGCTGCCGCCGGCGCAGTTGCGGCAGCGCGCCGCGGTTCCGGTGGAGCAGGCGCTGCACGACGCGTTCCCCTGCGCGGCGCGTTGAGCGTCACAGGCCCGTCGGTGACGGGCGCCGGGCCTGACTGCTGCGGGCGACCTGGGCTTGCGCGTGCCGGGATCGAGAGCGATCGCCCTACAACTGCGCCGCCAGCCGGCTGCCCTGGGCGATGGCGCGCTTGGCGTCCAGTTCGGCGGCGACATCGGCACCGCCGATCAGATGCGCGCTGCGGCCGGCGGCCTGCAGCGCCGCCTGCAGGTCGCGCCGCGGTTCCTGGCCGGCGCAGACCACCACGGTGCCCACCGGCAACAGTTGCTCGGCGCCGTCCACGCGGATGCGCAGGCCGCTGTCGTCCACGCCCAGGTATTCGACGCCGCCGAGCATGGTCACGCCCTTGGCCTTGAGCGTGGCGCGATGGATCCAGCCGGTGGTCTTGCCCAGCCGCGCGCCGGGCCGGCCCGGGCTGCGCTGCAGCAGCCACACGCTGCGCGCCGGCGGCTCCGGGCGCGGCTTGCACAGCGCGCCGCGGCCTTCGAACTGCGGGTCCACGCCCCATTCGGCCATCCACCGCGCCGGGTCCAGCGCGGTCGACGCACCGGCGTGCACCAGGAACTCGCCGACATCGAAGCCGATGCCGCCGGCGCCGATGATCGCCACCTTGTCCGCCGCCTGTACCCGGCCCTGCAGCACGTCCAGATAGCTGACCACGCTGGGATGATCGGCGCCGGGGAAGTCCACCGCGCGCGGCACGATACCGGTGGCCAGCACCACCTCGTCGAAGTCGGCCAGCAGCGCCGCATCGGCGGTGGTGTGCAGGCGCAACTCCACGCCGGTGGCGTCGATCTGGTGGCGGAAGTAGCGCAGCGTCTCGTGGAATTCCTCCTTGCCGGGAATGCGCTTGGCCACGTTGAACTGGCCGCCGATCTCGCTGGCGCTGTCGAACAGGGTGACGCGGTGGCCGCGCTGCGCGGCCACGGTGGCGCAGGCCAGGCCGGCCGGGCCTGCGCCGACCACGGCGATGCGCTTGGGCGCGCGGGTCGGCAGGTAGTTCAGTTCGGTCTCGGCGGCCGCGCGGGGATTGACCAGGCAACTGGCGGTCTTGTTCTCGAACACGTGGTCCAGGCAGGCCTGGTTGCAGGCGATGCAGGTGTTGATCGCCTGCGCCTGGCCGCGCTGCGCCTTGTTCGCCCATTCCGGGTCGGCCAGCAGCGGCCGCGCCAGCGACACCATGTCGGCGCCGCCGCCGGCCAGGATGCGCTCGGCCACGTCGGGCATGTTGATGCGGTTGGTGGCGATCAGCGGCAGCCGCACGTGCGGCTTGAGCTTGGCGGTCACCGCGGCGAAGGCCGCGCGCGGCACCGAGGTGGCGATGGTCGGCACGCGTGCTTCGTGCCAGCCGATGCCGGAGTTGATGAGGGTCGCGCCGGCGGCCTCGATCGCCTGCGCCTGCAGCACGATCTCCTGCCAGTCGCTGCCGTCCTCGACCAGGTCCACCAGCGACAGCCGGTAGACGATGATGAAGTCCGGTCCGCAGGCGGCGCGGATGCGGCGCACGATCTCCACGGCGAAGCGCATGCGCTTGGCCGCGTCGCCGCCCCAGGCGTCATTGCGGCGGTTGCTGCGCGGGGCGATGAACTCGTTGATCAGATAGCCTTCCGAGCCCATCACCTCGACGCCGTCGTAGCCGGCCTCGCGCGCCAGCTTGGCGGCATGGGCGTAGGCATCGATCTGGCGTTCGACGCCGCGCGCCGACAGCGCACGCGGGGTGAACGGATTGATCGGCGCCTTCAGTTTCGACGGCGCCACCGACAGGGGGTGGTAGGCGTAGCGCCCGGCGTGCAGCAGTTGCAGGCAGATCTTGGCGCCATGCGTGTGCACCGCGGCGGTCACCTGCCGGTGCGGGCGCACTTCCCATGGCCAGGACAGCTTGCCGCCAAACGGTTTCAGCCAGCCGACCACGTTCGGCGCGAAGCCGCCGGTGACGATCAGGCCGACGCCGCCGGCGGCGCGCTCGGCGAAGTACGCGGCCAGTTTGGGGAGGTCGCGGGCGCGGTCTTCCAGGCCGGTGTGCATGGAGCCCATCAGGATGCGGTTGCGCAGCTGGGTGAAGCCCAGGTCCAGCGGGGCGAACAGGTGTGGGTAGGCGGCGGGGGTGG
>NZ_NSGT01000066.1:0-64759 GCF_009192905.1 Xanthomonas sp. LMG 12459 | reverse complement strand
TGTATAAGAGACAGGGGTGGGGCTGCGCTGGCAGGCGGCCAGGGCCAGCGGCAGGAACAAAAGGGAAAGCGACGAGGTACGCATGCCGGTGGTCTCCCTGTGGCGGCGCGGCTGCGCCGGAATCAGGCCGGTTCGGTCTCGCCGCCGCCGCGGTGCAGCGGGTTGGGCAGCGCCTGACCCTGTTCGGTGAACTGCAGCGACACCGAATTCAGGCAGTGGCGCTCGCCGCTCGGCGGCGGGCCGTCCGGAAACACATGGCCGAGATGGCTGTCGCAGCGGGCGCAGACGATCTCGGTGCGGATCATGCCGTGGCTGGTGTCGCGTAGTTCGCGCACGTGGTCGGGGTGGTAGGGCGCGAAGAAGCTCGGCCAGCCGGTGCCGGAATCGAACTTGGCGCTGGAGCGGAACAGCGGCAGCCCGCACATCCGGCAGGTGTAGACGCCCTCCAGCTTGTTGTCCAGGAATACGCCGCAGAACGGCGCTTCGGTGCCGTGCTGCAGCAGCACCCGGCGTTCCTCCGCGTTCAGTCCGCCGATCAACTGCTCGCGCTCGGCAGCGGTAGGAGGCGTGAGGTCGAATCGGCTCATGGCGGGGCCCGTGGCTGGAGGAGGGGAAAACAACATGAGGGCTGTACGGGGTGGATCAAGCGCGCCGCGCCGCGTCGACGCCGAGTTGGCGATGCGCTAGCGTGGAACGCTCTCTTGCGGCCCATCGATGGAGCCACCGTGAAGCGCCTGCTGCCCTGCGTTGCCATCGCCCTGCTCGTGCCGGCGCTCGCCGCCGCGCAGAGTCTCCAGCCGGTCCCCGGCGCACCGGCCGGCAATCGCGACGCCAACACCCTGCAGTCCGCGCCGCCGCCGGCGCCCTCGGTGGCCAGCCGTCTCGACGAGCGTCCGCCGGCCTCGACGACCGCTCCCAAGGCCGCGCCGGTGCCCTCCAGCCTGGACGACCGGCCGCAAGGAAAGGCCCGGCACACGCGCCCGGCCAGTCCGGCGGTACCGGCCGCCGCGCTCGCCGACCCGTCCGCACGCCGCCCGGTCCGCCTCTACGACCGTCGCGGCCAGCTGGTGCCCGGGGCGATGCAGGTGGGGCCGAATCGCGCGCTGGATACCCGCACCGGCCGTTACTACGACACCGTACCCAGCGGCGACGGGGTCCGCATCCAAGACTGAGCGCCTGCGCTCCGGCGGCGAACGCGCGGCGAACGCCGCGTGGCCGCCATCCTCACAAATCGGTTCCTAGACTGACGGACCGGCCGCGACTGCCGCGGCGCCATGTTTTCGCAGGAGAACCGATGAGCAAGCTTCCCGACAACACCCTGATCGTCGTCGCCGACCGCACCGCTGCGCGCCTGTTCCGGGTCAACCTGGCCGGCGAGACCGCGCTGCTGGAGCAGACCGAAGTGCTGAACCCGACGCCGATCGAGGGCGTGGAGGACGGCGACCGGCCGATGACCATGGATGAGGCCGGGTTCGTGCGTCAGATCGCCGAGCGCCTGTACCAGGACGCGCTGCGCGGGCAGGTCGAGCACCTGATGCTGGTCGCCGACCCGCACACGCTGGGCCAGTTGCGGCCGCTGCTGCACAAGGAGGTCCAGAAGCGGGTGGTGGCCGAACTGGCCAAGAACCACGCCAATTCCTCGCGCGACGACCTCGAGAAGCTGCTGGTCTCCTGACCCGCCCTCGCGCGGAACGCTCAGTCGGCGATCGGCAGGCTGAGCGTTTCCTTCACTTCTTCCATCACGATGTAGCTCTTGGACTCGCGCACATGCGGCAGGGTCAGTAGGGTGCTGCCCAGCAGCTTGCGGTAGGACGCCATCTCGCTGATGCGGGCCTTGAGCAGGTAATCGAAGTCGCCCGAGACCAGGTGGCATTCGAGCACGTTGGGCAGCTTCAGCGCGGCGCGGCGGAACTCCTCGAAGATGTCGCCGGACTTGTAGGCCAAGCTGATCTCCACGAACACCAGCAGGCTGGCCTTGAGATAGTGCGGGTCCAGCCGCGCGTAGTAGCCGGTGATGGCGCCGTCGCGTTCCAGTCGGCGCACCCGCTCGGTGCACGGGGTGGTGGACAGGCCCACCCGCTCGCCCAGTTCGGTGAAGGAGATGCGCCCTTCCTGCTGCAGGATGCGCAGGATCTTGCGGTCGATCTTGTCCAGTTCGCGAAGGCGTGCGGCCATGCGGGGCGGTCTCAGGGGTTTGGCCTGCCAAGCCGGCAGAAGTCAGGGGAAAATCCTGGGTTGTGCTGCCTATACTGCACCGAACTTCTGCCCTGGCGCCATCCAGCCAGGGATTTGATCCGAACGGAGTAGGCGCATGCGGGTTCTGGTTCTCGGCAGCGGAGTGATCGGCACGGCCACGGCGTGGTATCTGGCCCGCAGCGGCTGCGAGGTGACGGTGGTCGACCGCCAGCCGGCGGCCGGGCTGGAGACCAGTTATGCCAATGCCGGCCAGGTCTCGCCCGGCTACGCCTCGCCGTGGGCGGCGCCCGGGGTGCCGCTGAAGGCGCTGAAATGGCTGTTCCAGCGCCATGCGCCGCTGGCGATCACGCCGACCGCCGATCTGCAGCAGTACCTGTGGCTGGCGCAGATGCTGCGCAACTGCACCGCCGAGCGCTATGCGATCAACAAGGCGCGCATGGTGCGCCTGTCCGAGTACAGCCGCGACTGCCTGGACCAGCTGCGTGCCGAGACCGGCATCGCCTACGAAGGCCGCCAGCTCGGGACCACCCAGTTGTTCCGCACCCAGCAGCAACTGGACGGTGCGGCCAAGGACATCGAGGTGCTGCGCGAATACGGCGTGCCCTACGAACTGCTGGACCGCGCCGGCATCGCCCGGGTCGAGCCGGCCCTGGCCAGCGCGCCGGCGACCCTGGTCGGCGCGCTGCGCCTGCCCAACGACCAGACCGGCGACTGCCGCCTGTTCACCCAGCGCCTGGCCGCGATGGCCGCCGCGGCCGGCGTGCAGTTCCGCCAGGGCGAGACCATCGAGGCGCTGCAGGCCGATGGCGACCGCATCGATGGCGTGCGCATCGGCGGGCGGGTGGAGCGGGCCGACCGCTACGTGGTCGCGCTGGGCAGCTATTCGCCCGGCCTGCTGGCGCCGCTGGGCATCCGCCTGCCGGTGTACCCGCTGAAGGGCTACTCGCTGACTCTGCCGATCCGCGACGCCGCGCTGGCGCCCACCTCCACCATCCTCGACGAGAGCTACAAGGTGGCGATCACCCGCTTCGACGATCGCATCCGCGTCGGCGGCATGGCCGAACTGGCCGGTTTCGACCTGTCGCGGCCGGCACGGCGCCGCGCCACGCTGGAGAAGGTGGTCAACGACCTGTACCCGCGCGGCGGCGACCTGGCCGCGGCCGAGTTCTGGACCGGGCTGCGTCCGGCCACCCCGGACGGCACCCCAGTGGTCGGCGCCACCGGCTACCGCAACCTGTTCCTCAATACCGGCCACGGCACGCTGGGCTGGACCATGGCCTGCGGCTCCGGTCGCTACCTGGCCGACCTGATGGTCTCGCGGCAGCCGCAGATCAGCGGCGAGGGCCTGGATATCTTCCGTTATTCCCGCGGTTCCGCCGCGTTCGTCGCCGAGGCCGTCGCGTGCGCCCAGCCCGTGCATTGATCGATCTCGACGCGCTGCGCCACAACTACCGCTTGGCCCGCCGGCTGAGCGGCGGCAAGGCGCTGGCGGTGGTCAAGGCCGATGCCTACGGGCACGGCGCGGTGGCCTGCGCGCGCGCGCTGGACGGCGAGGCCGACGGCTTCGCGGTGGCCTGCATCGAGGAGGCGCTGGAATTGCGCCAGGCCGGCATCGCCGCGCCGATCCTGCTGCTGGAGGGCATCTTCGACGCCGACGAACTGCCGCTGGTCGCCGAACACCGGCTGTGGTGCGCGGTGGCCTCGCCCTGGCAGGTGGAGGCGATCGCCGCCTTCGCCGCACCGCAGCCGCTGTGCCTGTGGCTGAAGCTGGACAGCGGCATGCACCGGCTGGGCCTGGCGCCGGAGGAATTCCGCGCCGCGCACGCGCGCCTGAGCGCGCTGCCGCAGGTCGAGCGGCTGGTGCTGATGAGCCACTTCGCCCGCGCCGACGAACTCGATAGCGCGCGCACCCGCGAGCAGGTGGAGGTGTTCCGTCGGGCCACCGCCGGCCTGGCCGGCGAGACCAGCCTGTGCAACTCGCCGGCCCTGCTCGGCTGGCCGGAGCTGCGCAACGACTGGGGACGGCCGGGACTGATGCTGTACGGCGCCGACCCGTTCGCCTCCGCGGCCGCGCTGCCCGGCGAGCTGCGCCCGGTGATGACCCTGCAGTCCAGGATCATTTCCGTGCGCACTATCGCGCCGGGCGAGCCGGTCGGCTACGGCGCGCGCTTCGTCGCGGCGCGTCCGACCCGGGTCGGCGTGGTGGCGATCGGTTATGCCGACGGCTATCCGCAGTTCGCGCCCAACGGCACCCCGGTGCTGATCGACGGCGCGCCCGGCGCACTGATCGGGCGCGTGTCGATGGACATGCTGACCGTGGACCTGACCGACCACCCGCAGGCCGGGCTCGGCAGCGAGGTGCAGTTGTGGGGCGAACAGCCGCGCATCGACGCGCTGGCCGGGCGCTGCAGTTCCAGCGCCTACCGCTTGCTGTGCGGCCTCAAGCGCGCGCCGCGCGTCTATCTCGACGCGTAAGCCAATGGCTGACGGCGCCGGCGCGATACCGGCGCCGCGCGTGCGGCCTCAGCGCTCGGCGACTGCGCTGTCCTTGTTGCGGAACTGGCGGCGCAGCCAGTCGTCGAGCATGCGCTTTTCGTAGCGCAGCGGATCGGTGCTCAGGCCGACCGAGCTGTTGTACAGGTAGCTGGGGTCCATCAGTTTCGGCTGGCCCTGCGCGATCACTTGGCCGTCGGCGCCGTACAGGGTGAAGTCGAGGCTGATCCGCGGCGGGTACAGGTCGCGCATCACCCGCACGTCGTTCCAGTTCGGGCCGTGCCACGGCTCGAAGTCGCCGGCGCGCTTGATGTCGGTCAGCTTGATGTCCAGGCGCTGCCCGGGCTGCAGTTGCTTGGCGGCCTGCTTCTGCAGGTAGGCGGCCAGGTCCTGCACCCAGTCGCCGCGTTCGGCTTCCCAGCGGTTGCGGCTCTGCCGCAGTTCGCTGAAGGTGGACGGGTCGGCCCAGCTCACCTGCACCGGGCCGTCGCTGACGAGGCTGCGCGGCGCTTGCGGGTCGGTGACGTTGCGGATCTCGGCGGAGGCGCCGCCCGCCCACAGGCAGGCAAGCGCCAGCGCCGTCCAGGCATAGCGGATCTTCATGGCGGATCTCCAGGAGGCGTGCGTCCAGTGTGTGCCTGTGCCGGCGTGCCCGCAATCGCGGCGAGGCGTGCGGCGACGACCGTTGGCCGCCGATTCATCCGCTCCGGCGTGACGGGCGGCTCACATCGCCTCGCCGCCTGCTTCACGGCGCGCGCGGGAGCATGGCCGCCACTCGAGCACGACGGGGATCGCATGAAGACGCCGCTGTTCCACCAGGCCCACACCGGCAGCGATGTGCGCCTGCAGTTCATCGACTGGGCCAAGCGGCATGGGCACAGCCCGGCCAGCGGTGCGGCCGCGTTCGTCGAGCACCAGGCCAACCTGGACGAGGCGGCGCGGCAGTTGCGCCTCAACCCCGGCGACGACGTGCGCCATCTGCTGCGGCGCTACCTGGTCTCGCTCGGCGAGGCGCAGGACGTGGCCGTGCAGTTCCCGCCCAGCTACCACTACCGCAGCCCGCAGGGGCAGAGCTTCCGCTACACGCTGACCCTGGTGCTGGCCGAAGACGGCGTGGAGTGGAAGGCGCGGGTGTGGACCGGCCTGGAGTACCTGGGCCTGATTGTCGGCCGCGGTGCCGGCCCGCGCGCCAACTACACCCGCCTGGCGCGGATGGCGGTGGAGCACGAACTCGCCGGCGACGCGCCTCGTTTCACGCTCGGCTGAGCAATTCAGGAACGTTGTCATGTCCGTCGTCAGCGCACCCGAGCGATCCGTGGTTCCCGAAGAATGCCGCCGGCAATGCCGGCAGCTGGGGCCGGCACGCGTGCAGCAGTTGCTGGAATCCTCTTCGCCGCCGCCGTGGCGCGAGGAAGCCGAGCGTTGGCTGGAAGAGCAGGCCTTGCGCAGCGCGCGCCTCACCCAGTGGATGGTGCTCGCCGGCATCGGCCTGTCGTTGCTGGGCATCGTGCTGGTGATCGCGTTCTTCTGGTGACATCGTTCGGGCAGGCGCAGCACAGGCGCTGGCTTGACGGCGGCGGAGTGGCTTAACAAGATGGGGGTTTACGCCTTGCCGCTCCTGGCGCATCGTCGTTGCGCCGCGTATGCCGGGCACCGTCTTCATCCGTTGCCGTAGGCCGCTTCCAGAGCTAGTCCGTCATGCATGCCAGTCCAGACTCCACCGCTTCCTCGTTCGCGCAGGCGACGGACCTGCAGTACCGCGAGATCTTCGACAAGATCGATTCCGGCTTCTGCGTGATCCAGATGCTGTTCGAGGGCGAGCGCGCGGTCGATTACGTGTTCCTGCAGGTCAATCCGGCCTTCGAGCGCGAGACCGGCCTGCGCGATGTGGTCGGGCGGCGCATGCGCGAGATCTCGCCGACCCACGAGGAGCACTGGTTCCAGCGCTACGGCGCCGTCGCGTTGACAGGTCGTCCGGACAAGTTCGAGAACTTCGCGACTGCGCTGGACCGCTGGTGGGCAGTGGATTCGTTCCGCGTCGGCGCGCCGGAACTGCGCCAGGTCGCCGTGCAGTTCCTCGACATCACCGAGCGCAAGCGGATGGAGCGCGACCTGGCCGAGAGCGAGGCGCGCTTCAGCGCGCTGGCCGAGGGCCTGCCGATGCCGGTGTGGGTGCTGGACGCCCAGGGCGAAATGCGCTTCACCAACACCGCCTATGCCGAATTCTTCGGCATCGATCTGGACACCGATGCTGCGCGCCCGGGTTGGGGCGACGTGCTGCATCCGGAAGACGTGGGCGTGTTCGCCTACGAATTGCGCAACGCGCTGCACGACCAGCGCAACCTGCGCGCGCTGGTGCGCGCGCGCCGCCACGACGGCGAGTGGCGCTGGGTGGAAATGACCGCGGTGCCGCGCTATTCCGCCGAGGGCCAGTTCATCGGCCTGGCCGGCAGCAGTCCGGACGTCACCGAACGCCGCGACATCGAACTGGCGCGCGAGCAACTGCTGGAATCCGAGCGCAGCGCACGCAACGCCGCCGAGAGCATGGCACGGCTGAAGGACGAATTCCTGGCGACGCTGTCGCACGAACTGCGCACGCCGCTCACCACCATCCTCGGCTGGAGCGACCTGCTGCTGCAGCGGCTGCCGCCGGGCGACCCGAGCAGCAAGGGCCTGTCGGTGATCGCCAGCAGCGCGCGCGCGCAGCAGCGGCTGATCTCGGACATGCTCGATCTCAGCAGCATGCTGCTGGGCAAGGTGCAGTTGGAAGTGGAGGCGCTGGACCTGGCCGAACAGGTGCGCGAGGCGATGCGCGCGCAGGAGCCGGTGGCCGAAGGCAAGGACCAGGCGCTGACCCTGCAGGCGCCGTCGCAGCAGTGCATGGTGCTGGGCGACGCCACGCGCCTGCAGCAGGTGTTCTGGAATCTGTTGTCCAACGCGATCAAGTTCACGCCCGCGCACGGGCGCATCGCCCTGGCGATCGCGCTCGACGACGATGGCGAGCACGTCAGCGTGGCGGTGCGCGATTCCGGCGACGGCATTCCGCCGGAGTTCCTGCCGCATCTGTTCGGGCGCTTCCGCCAGGCCGACAGCACCACCACGCGCCTGCACGGCGGCCTCGGCCTGGGCCTGGCGATCGTGCAGCAACTGGTGGAAATGCATGGCGGCCAGATCAGTGCGGCCAGCGAAGGTCGCGGCTGCGGCTCGGTCTTCACCGTGCGCCTGCCGCTGCACCGCGATGCGCCGGGCTCGCGCCCGCTGCGCGAAGTGCGCGCGTTCGCGATGGCCGAACAGGTGGTCGAGGCGTATTCGCTCAAGGGCGTGCGCCTGTTGGCGGTGGAGGACCAGCCGGACATGCTCGACTACCTGCGGCGCCTGCTCGAGGAGCAGGGCGCGGAGGTGGTCGCGGTGGGCTCGGCCAGCGAGGCGCTGGAGGTGCTCGACGGCGGCGGCCATGCGGCGATCGACGTGATGGTCACCGACATCGGCATGCCGGGCATGGATGGCTACGGGCTGATCCGCACCGTGCGCGAGAACATGGGCCTGGGCGCGGACGAACTGCCGGCGGTCGCGGTGACTGCGCTGGCGCGTGCCGACGATCGCCAGCGCGCGCTGCAGTCCGGCTTCCAGGAACACCTGGCCAAGCCGTACAGCGTGGCGCAGTTGGTCTCGGCGGTGCGCTTCGCGCGGCAGCGCTAGCGCGGTCTTGCCCGCCGGCTCACGCGGCCGGCGTTAGGGTGCTGCGGTTCCCCCTCAGGAGTCCGCCGATGACCCAGTTTGCCGAGCGTATCCACACCGACCAGGCGCAGATCCAGGCGCTGGAAGCGTTGATCCTGCAACTGCCCGGGCAGGCGCATGTGCGCATCGAATTGCACGACGGCAGCGTGTGCTTCGGCACCGTGTCGGTCCGGCCCAGCATCCAGCAGTTCCGCGACGCCGATGGCAACGAGGGCAGCAATGCGCAGGTGCGCATCGACGACCTCGACGATCCGGCCCGGCACCGCTACCTGTGGCTGGACGAAATCCGCAGCGTGCGCCAGCTGCCGGCGCGGCCCTGGGACACCGATCCGCGCGGCGACGTCTCTTGACGCATCTTTCACTTTTTTCGCGGCGGGGCTGTGCATCATCGGCGTTCCCCCGTGTTCCCGGATATCCAAGACACATGGCCATGTCTTCGCCGATTCGCGCCCGTTGGGTGTTGTGTGCGCTCAGTGCCGCCCTGCTCGCCGCCTGCGGCGACACCGCCAAGCACGCCATCGAGGAGGGCATGGGGCCGGATCCGGTGTTGCCCGATCCGGTCAAGCGCATGATCCCCACGGTCAAGGTCGCCGAGGTCAAGCGCTGGGCCGATGGCGCCGCGCCGATGCCGGCCGCCGACCTGGCGGTGCAGGCCTTCGCCCGCGACCTGGACCATCCGCGCTGGCTTTACGTGCTGCCCAACGGCGACGTGCTGGTCGCCGAGACCGCCGAGCCGCCGGCACCGGAAAAGGAGAGCAGCGGCCTGCGCGACAAGATCCAGGGCGCGATGATGGCCAAGGCCGGCGCCGCCGTGCCCAGCGCCAACCGCATCACCCTGCTGCGCGACGCCGACGGCGATGGCGTCGCCGAGGTGCGCACGCAGTTCCTCAAGGGCCTGTATTCGCCGTTCGGCATGGCCCTGGTCGGCGACCGTCTGTACATCGCCAATGCCGATGCCCTGGTCAGCTTCCCGTACAAGGAGGGCGACACCCAGATCACCGCCGCGCCGAGCTTCGTCGCCAACCTGCCCGGCGGCATCAACCACCACTGGACCAAGAGCCTGCTGGCCAGCCGCGACGGCAAGAAGCTGTACGTGGGCGTCGGCTCCAACAGCAACGTCGCCGAGAACGGCATGGAGCAGGAGCTCAACCGCGCCGCGATCCTGGAAGTGGACGCCGCCAGCGGCGCCACCCGCGTGTTCGCCAGCGGCCTGCGCAATCCGGTCGGCCTGGCCTGGCAGCCCGGCACCGACACGCTGTGGACCGTGGTCAACGAACGCGACGAGATCGGCAGCGACCTGGTGCCGGATTATCTGACCTCGGTGCGCGAGGGCGGTTTCTACGGCTGGCCGTACAGCTACTACGGCCAGCACGTGGACGAGCGCGTGCAGCCGCAGAACCCGGAGATGGTGGCCAGCGCGATCAAGCCGGACTACGCGCTGGGCGCGCATACCGCCTCGCTGGGCCTGGCCTTCTACGAAGGTGCGCTGCTGCCGCAGCCCTACCGCGGCGGCGCCTTCATCGGCCAGCACGGCTCCTGGAACCGCGACCCGCCGTCGGGCTACAAGGTGATCTACGTGCCCTTCGCCAACGGCAAGCCCAGCGGCAAGCCGCAGGACGTGCTGACCGGCTTCCTCGACGCCGAGGGCCGCGCGCAGGGCCGCCCGGTCGGCGTGGCGGTGGACAAGCCGGGCGCGCTGCTGGTCGCCGACGACGTCGGCAATGTGGTGTGGCGGGTGACGCCGAAGCCGGGCAAGTAAGCGGCGTGGTGAGTCGCGTGTTTCCGCATCGATCGTAGAAGCGGCTTCGGTCGCGGCGCGGGATTGATGGCTGCGACGTAGGCTTCATGGTGAAGCCCGATCGCGGCTTAGGCCGTTCCTGCAAAGGACCACTTCGGAAGGTGTGGCGCGTGCCCCCAGGGCTGCTGCATCGCGCATCTCATTGCGCGGCCGCGTGCTTCGAAAAACAGGGAAAACCACGACCGCAGCCGCTTCCTGGAAGCCGGCCTTGTTTGCTGCAATCGAAAATCGCGCGAGTGAGCACGAGGGCAAATCCATCTCTGCTAACGCGTGCAGGAGCGGCGTCGGCCGCGACCGGGATGCGCCTGGCACGACCTGGTCGCGGCCGACGCCGCTCCTGCACGTTTGATTGACCGAGCCGAAAGCCTGGCGTCAGTGCTCCACAGGCGCCGGTTCCACACCGAAGCGGCGGGCGTAGCCGCGTTCGTTGAAGACGCGCTCCACTTCGGTGTCGCCCAGTTCCGGGGCGGCATAGACGGCATAGACCACGCTGCCGTCGTCGCGTGCGCCGCGCTGGTGCAGGCGGTAGCGCGGACGGCCGGTGCCGGTGTTCTCCGGGTAGTGCAACGGCGGCTGGCTGCCATCCAGGTCCACTTCGCTGTTGTCGACGACGCCGCCGATGAACACTGCGCGCATGCTGCCTCTCCGGTCATTGGGTGCCTTGCAGCCTAGGCGCGGCGATGTTGCCGGAACATCAATGATGCGTTGGATTCGCGCAAAACCGGGGTCGCCGCGCACTGCCGGTAGAATGCGCGTCCCTGTTCCGATGACTCACGCCCGATGCCGGCTGCGCAAGACGCCCCCCTCGACACCCTGTTCCTGCCGTTCGCCCAGGGCGTGCTGCGCTGGCCTGCCGGCAAGGTGCTGTTCCTGCGCGCCCGCGACGGCTGGGCGCTGCGTCAGCACGCGCAGTCGCCGCAATTGGTCTGCGAGCAGGACTACCGGCCGTTCGCCAGCGCGCTGCAGCAGGGCGGCTGGACGGTGCGTGCGGAGCAGGACGGCGCCGCCGACGCCGGCGGCTACGCGCTGGTGCTGGTGCTGCCGCCGCGCCAGCGCGAGGAAGCGCGGGCGCTGCTGGCGCGCGCCGTGGCGCTGGCCGCGCCGGGCGGCATGGTGGTGGCCTGCCAGGCCAACAACGAGGGGGCGCGCTCCGGCGAGGACGACCTGCAGCAATTGGCCGGCCTCGGCGGCAAGCTGACCAAGCACCACTGCCGGGTGTACTGGACCGCGCCGCTGCAGGGCGGCCACGACGCCGCGCTGCAGCAGCGCTGGGCGACGCTGGATGCGGTGCGGCCGATTCTCAACGGTCGCTTCCGCAGCCGCCCGGGCGTGTTCGCCTGGGATCGCATCGACCCGGCCTCGGCGCTGCTGGCCGAGCACCTGCCCGCCGATCTGGGCGGCCGTGCCGCCGATCTCGGCGCCGGCTACGGCTACCTGTCGGCCGAACTGCTGGCACGCTGCCCGCAACTGACCGCGCTGGACCTGTTCGAGGCCGACGCGCGCGCGCTGGCGCTGGCGCGCGCGAATCTGGCGCAGGCACCGGCCGGCCCGACGCTGGGCTTCCACTGGCACGACGTGACCACCGGACTGCCGGGGGAGTACGACGTCATCGTCAGCAATCCACCGTTCCATGCGCCGGGGCGGCTGGAGCGGCCGGACATCGGCCGGCGCTTCATCGCGGTGGCGGCGCAGGCGCTGGCGCCCGGCGGGCGGCTGTTCCTGGTCGCCAACCGGCATCTGCCCTACGAGGCGGTGCTCGACGCCAGCTTCGGGGAGACCGAGGTGCTCGCCACCCGCGACGGCTTCAAGCTGATCCACGCGGTGCGCAGCCGCGCCGGAGCGCGCCGATGAAGCTGGTCAAGCACTTGGCCAACCTGGGCTACGGCAGCCGCAAGCAGGTGGCGCTGATGTTCCGCGAGGGCCGCATCACCGACGCCGAGGGCGAGGTGCTGTATGCCGACGACCAAGTGCCGCACGCCACGATCCGCGTCGACAGCGAGCCGCTGGACCCGCCGCCCGGGCTGATCCTGGCGTTGCACAAGCCTGTGGGCTACACCTGCTCGACCAAGGATCCGGGACGCATCGTCTACGACCTGCTGCCGCCGCGCTTCCGCCTGCGCTCGCCGCTGCTGTCCACGGTGGGGCGGCTGGACCGCGACACCAGCGGTCTGCTGCTGATGACCGACGACGGTGCGCTGCTGCATCGCATCGTCTCGCCCAAGGCGCGGCTGGCCAAGGTCTACGAGGCCACCCTGGCCGAGGATCTGCGCGGCGACGAGGCCGCGCAGTTCGCCAGCGGCACGCTGATGCTCGACGGCGAGACCACGCCGCTGCTGCCGGTGCAACTGGAGACGCTGGGGCCGCGGCAGGTGCGCGTGGCCCTGCACGAAGGCCGCTACCACCAGGTGCGGCGCATGTTCGCGGCGGTCTGCAACCACGTGGTCGCGCTGCACCGCAGCCATATCGGCGGCCTGGGCCTGGGCGACCTGGCGCCAGGGCAATGGCGTGCGCTGGATGCCGCCGACATGACGCGGTTGTTCGAGAGCCGGGATTAGGGATTCGGGAGTGGGGATTGGCAAAGGCGCGATGCTCCACGCACCGCGGCGAATCCGCTTTTACGACTCCCGACTCCCGACTCCGGACTCCCTGCCGTCAAGCGCGCGCTTCCATCCCTCAAGCCCCAGCGTCTCCAGGGTCTGCAGATTGCGTTCGACGATCACGTCGGCGTCGGGGAACGCGGCCACCGCGCGCTCCACGCTGTCCTCGCGCAGCAGGTGCAGGGTCGGGTAGGGCGCGCGGTTGGTGTAGTTGCCGATGTCGTCCGCCGCGGTGCCGGCGAACTGGTACTGCGGATGGAAGCTGGCCACCTGCAGGATGCCGTGCAGGTCCAGCGCCTCGACCGCGGCGTCGGCGTTGTCGAGGAAGTCGTTGTAGTCCAGGAAGTCCTGCAGCACGTCCGGATGCACGATCAACGTGGTGTCGATCTGCTCGGCCGGGGTGTCGCGCAGCAGCACCAGTTCCTCGGCCAGCTGTTCGAGCAGTGCCTCGGGCGTACTCGCATCGCTGAGCACGAAACGCACCTGCTGCTTGACGTACACCGCCTTGGCGAACGGACACAGGTTCAGCCCGATCACCGCGCGCTCCAGCCATCGGCGGGTCAGGGCGATCGGGTCGTCGGAGGCGGGGGCAAGCGAGGTGGGAGGCATGGCGTCGGCGGTGGCGAAGGGGCGGCGCGCGTGGGCACGGGGCCGCGCGCGGCGGCCAGTGTATGCCGGATAGGCGCCGGTGGCCGGGGTTACGGTGCGTTCCAGCGGTTGTAGGACACGTCCAGCCACGGCGGATGCTCGGCATACATCTCGCGGATCAGTTGCTTGGTCAGTTCCACCAGGCCGGAGTCGTCGTTGCGGCGATAACTCATGATGATCGGCGAGGTGGCGTGTTCGTCGTCGATCAGGCGGTAATGCAGGTCGCTGCGCATCGACCGCGCCGAGGCCGGGATCAGGCAGATCCCGCTCTCGGCCGCGACCAGGCCCAGCGCGGTCTGCAGCTCGCGCACCTCCTGCAGTTCGCTGGGATGCGCGCCGTGATCCTGCAGCAGCGACAGCACCTGATCGGCGAAGCTGGGGCGCGGATGGCTGGGATAGAGCAGCAGCCGTTGCCCGGCCAGCGCCGCCGGCGGCAGCGGCGCGTCCTCCGCGGCCAGCGGGTGTTCCATCGGGATCGCCGCGACCAGGCGCTCCTCGCGCAGGACCAGGCGTTCGACATGCTGGTCGCTGCTGCGCACGCGGCCGAAGCCCAGGTCGATGCGGCCTTCCTTCAGCGCTTCCACCTGCTGGCTGGACATCAGCTCGACCAGGCGCACTTCCAGGTCCGGTCGCGCCTGGCGCAGGCGCCGCACCACCGTGGGCAGACCGCCGTACAGGGTGGAGGCGACGAAGCCGATCGAGGCCACGCGGCGCTCGCTGCGGCCGAGCCGGCGCGCGGCCTCGGTCATCTGCTCGACCCGGCCCAGCACCTGCAGCGCTTCCTCGTAGAACAGCCGTCCGGCGTCGGTGAGACGCAGCGGGCGGCTGCGCCGCACCAGCAGCGGCACGCCCAGTTGCTGTTCGATCTGCTGGATCTGCCGGCTCAGCGGCGGTTGCGCGATATGCAGGATTTCTGCGGCACGGGTGAAGTTGCGTTCGCGGGCGACGGCCACGAAGTAGCGGAGTTGACGCAGATCCATAGACGCTCGCTGTGGCGGAAAGTTACATGACATTCAAAGTATGCTGTGCTGCAGCAAATCATGAACGTCTAGGTTTCCCGCCATACTATATCTTCAGGGTATGAAATGGTGCTGCATTCAGTCTTGGACGGCAGTGCCGTGCCGGGCCAAGAATCGGCGCCATGCCACGCGACCACGCCGCCATCGCTCCGAACATCGAACGCGTCGAGACGCTGCTGCTCGACCTGCCCACGATCCGCCCGCATCGCCTGTCGATGGCGACCATGCGCGGACAGACCCTGATGCTGGTACGCGTGCATTGCAGCGACGGCATCGTCGGGCTGGGCGAGGGCACCACCATCGCCGGGCTGGCCTACGGCGCGGAGAGCCCGGAGGGGATGCAACTGGCGATTGACCGCTACATCGCGCCGCTGCTGGTCGGTGCCGACGCCAGTGCGGTGCAGGCGCTGATGCAGCGTGTCGGCAGCATGGTCAAGGGGAACCATTTCGCCAAGTGCGCGATCGAGACCGCGCTGCTGGACGCGCAGGGCAAGCGCGTCGGACTGCCTGTGTCCGAACTGCTGGGCGGGCGCCAGCGCCAGCGCCTGCCGGTGGCGTGGACCCTGGCCTCCGGCGACACCGCGCGCGACATCGACGAGGCCGAGCGCATGCTCGACGCGCGCAGGCACAACGTGTTCAAGCTGAAGATCGGCACGCGAGCGGTGGCCGAGGACGTGGCGCACGTGGCCGCGATCAAGCGCGCGCTGGGCGCGCGCGCCGCGGTGCGCGTGGACGTGAACATGGCCTGGAGCGAGACCGAGGCGGTGCGCGCGCTGCCGGCGCTGGCCGACGCCGGCTGCGAACTGGTCGAACAGCCGGTGGCGTCGCTGGCGGCGATGCGGCGGCTGATGCGGCGCTTCCCGATCGCGCTGATGGCCGATGAGATGCTGAGCGGCCCGGAAAGCGCCTTCGAGGCGGCGCGACGCGGCGCGGCCGACGTGTTCGCCGTGAAGATCGAGCAGTCCGGCGGCCTGTACGCCGCGCAGAAGGTCGCGGCCATCGCCGATGCCGCCGGCATCGGCCTGTACGGCGGGACGATGCTGGAAGGGGCGATCGGCACGATCGCTTCGGCCCATGCCTTCGCCACCTTCGCCAACCTGCAATGGGGCACCGAGCTGTTCGGTCCCTTGTTGCTGACCGAGGAGATCCTCGCCGAGCCGCTGCGCTACGAGGATTTCCAACTGCACTTGCCGTGCGGACCAGGCCTGGGCATCGCCCTGGACGAGGCACGGGTGGACGCGCTGCGCCGCGATCGCCGCCGCATCGTGATGCCGGTGGCTACCGGCGTGGAGGAATGAACATGTTGTTTCACGTGAGCATGGAAGTGAACCTGCCCGGCGACATGCCGCCCGAGCGTGCCGAGCAGCTCAAGCGCGACGAAAAGGCGCGTTTCCAGCAGCTGCAGCGCAGCGGCCAGTGGCGCCATATCTGGCGGGTGGTCGGGCAGTACGCCAACGTCAGCATCTTCGACGTGGCCGACAACGCCGAACTGCACGCGCTGCTGCTGTCGCTGCCGTTGTTTCCCTACATGCGCATCGCGGTCACCCCGCTGTGCCGCCATCCCTCGTCGCTGTACGAGGACGATCGCTAGTCCCGCACCACGGGCGCTTCCTCGGGAGGGGAACGTCTCAAGGCAGCCAACGCAACCATGAGCAGAGAAGGAACCAGACGATGAGCGTCAAGATTTTCGAGACCCCGGAGGTGCAGGCGTTCCTGCGCACGGTCAGCGGCCTGGAGCAGACGGCCGGCGACGCGCGTGTGAAACGGATCGTGCATCGCGTGCTGTCGGACCTGTTCAAGGCCATCGACGATCTGGATGTCACGCCCGACGAGTACTGGAGCGCGATCGCCTGGCTCAACGACCTGGGCGCGGCAGGGCAGGCCGGGCTGATCTCGCCCGGGCTGGGCCTGGACCACTTCCTGGATCTGCGCCTGGACGCCATCGACGCGCAACTGGGCATCGACAATCCGACGCCGCGGACCATCGAAGGACCGCTGTACGTGGCCGGCGCGCCGGTGGCGCACGGCTTCGCCCGGCTCGACGACGGCAGCGACGAAAACGGCCATCCGCTGATCATGCACGGCACCGTGTACGCCGCCGACGGCCGCCCGCTGCCCGGCGCCACGGTGGAGGTGTGGCACTGCGACACGCGCGGTTTCTATTCGCACTTCGATCCCACCGGCAAGCAGGCGCCGTTCAACATGCGCCGCACCATCGTCGCCGACGACAACGGCCAGTACCGTTTCCAGAGCATCGTGCCCAAGGGCTACGGCGTGCCGCCGGGCAGCCCGACCGAACGCCTGCTGTTCGCGCTCGGCCGCCATGGCCAGCGTCCGGCGCACATCCACTTCTTCGTCGGCGCCGACGGCCACCGCAAGCTGACCACGCAGATCAACATCGCCGGCGACCCGCTGGTCAACGACGACTTCGCCTACGCCACCCGCGATGGCCTGGTGCCGGATCTGGTGGAACGCAGCGACGAGGCCAGCATCCAGGCCAACGGCCTGAGCGGCCCGTTTGCCGAGATCCAGTTCGATTTCCGCCTCACCGCACTGGTGGAAGGCGTGGACAACCAGGCCAATCCGCTGCGCCGCCGCGTCGCCGCCTAGTTTCCGCCGCGTCACGGGGCACGCTGCGCGTCGCCCCGTGCCGGTCACTGCCGCTGCCTGCGGTTGCCAACGCAGGCCGCCGCCATTCTCACAGGAGACACCCCCATGTCTGCCGTCATCGACCCTGCGGCCGCGCTCGACACCCTGCTCGCCAATGCCGTGCAGGACGATCCCGCCGCGGGACAGTTCCGCTGCCGTCGCGAGATCTTCACCAGCGCCGATCTGTTCGAACTGGAAATGAAGCATCTGTTCGAGGGCAACTGGATCTATCTGGCGCACGAGAGCCAGATCCCCGCGCCGAACGACTACTACAGCACCTACATCGGCCGTCAGCCGGTGGTGATCACCCGCGACAAGCACGGCGAACTGCACGCGGTCATCAACGTCTGCGCGCATCGCGGCGCGATGCTGTGCCGGCGCAAGCACGGCAACAAGGGCAGCTTCACCTGTCCGTTCCATGGCTGGACCTTCTCCAATACCGGCAAGCTGCTCAAGGTCAAGGACGAGAAGACCACCCAGTACCCGCCGCAGTTCGGCCAGGACGGCAGCCACGATCTCAAGCGCGTGCCGCGCTTCGAGAGCTACCGCGGCTTCCTGTTCGGCAGCCTGCGCGAGGACGTGGCGCCACTGCACGAGTTCCTGGGGCAGACCCGGATCATCATCGACCAGATCGTCGATCAGGCGCCGCAGGGGCTGGAAGTGCTGCGCGGCAACTCGTCCTATGTCTACGACGGCAACTGGAAGCTGCAGATGGAGAACGGCTGCGACGGCTACCACGTCAGCACCGTGCACTGGAATTACGCCGCCACCATGAGCCGGCGCAAGCAGGAAGGCACCCCGGCGGTCGATGCCGGCAGCTGGAGCAAGAGCGTCGCCGGCGTGTACGGCTTCGAGAACGGCCACATCCTGCTGTGGACCAAGACCATGAACCCGGAAGTGCGCCCGGTGTACGCGCAGCGCGAGGAACTGGCGCAGCGCCTGGGCGCCGACCGCGCCGCGTTCATCGTCGAGCAGACGCGCAACCTGTGTCTGTATCCGAACCTGTTCCTGATGGACCAGTTCTCCACGCAGATCCGCGTGGTCAGGCCGCTGGACGTGGACAAGACCGAGGTCAGCATCTTCTGCTTCGCGCCCAAGGGCGAAAGCGCGCGCGACCGTGCGCTGCGCATCCGCCAATACGAGGATTTCTTCAACGTCTCGGGGATGGGCACCGCCGACGACCTGGAGGAGTTCCGCGCGTGCCAGGCCGGCTACGCCGCCGGCGCGGCGCCGTGGAACGATCTCAGCCGCGGCGCGCCGTTGTGGATCGACGGCCCCGACGAGAATGCGCGGCGGATGGGACTGGCGCCGCTGCTGTCGGGCGAGCGCAGCGAGGACGAAGGCCTGTTCGTGCGCCAGCACGCGTACTGGGCGGAGGCGATGCGCGAGGCGATCGCACGCGAACGCGAGGGTACGGCATGAGCACCGACTACCAGACCATCTGCGCCTTCCTGTACCGCGAGGCGCGCCTGCTCGACGACCGCCAGTGGGACGAGTGGCTGACCCTGTACGCCGAGGACGCGGTGTACTGGATGCCGGCCTGGGACGACGACGACCGCCTCACCGACGATCCGCAGTCGCAGATCTCGCTGATCTACTACGCCGATCGCTCCGGGCTGGAGGACCGCGTGTTCCGCATCAAGACCGAGCGCTCCGGCGCCTCCACGCCGGAGCCGCGCACCAGCCACAACCTGAGCAACATCGAGGTGCTGTCCGAGCACGGGCAGGACATCGAGGTGCGGCACAACTTCCACACGCTCAGCCATCGCTACAAGGTCACCGACCAATTCTTCGGCACGGTGACGCTGACCCTGCGCCGGCAGGACGACGCGCTGCGCATCGCGCGCAAGACCATCGTGCTGAAGAACGATTACATCCGCCAGGTCGTCGACGTCTACCACGTCTGATCGGCACGCACCTGCGAGCAACCGCCATGTCCTATCGCATCGCGCTGAATTTCGAAGACGGCATCACCCGCTTCATCGACTGCAACGACGGCGAGACGGTGCTCGACGCCGCCTTCCGCCAGCGCATCAACCTGCCGATGGATTGCGCCGACGGCGTGTGCGGCACCTGCAAGTGCCGCGCCGAACGTGGGCGCTACGATCTGGGCGAGGACTACATCGAGGACGCGCTCAGCGCCGATGAAGCCGCCGCCGGCATGGTCCTGACCTGCCAGATGCGGCCGCAGTCGGACTGCGCCGTGGCGGTGCCGGCGACCTCGCTCGCCTGCAAGACCGGGAGCGTGCACTTCCAGGCCACGGTGGCGGCGGTGGTCGCGCATGCCGACGCCGCGCTGGAACTGACCCTGGAGACGATCGGCCCGGCGCCGGCCTTCCTGCCCGGCCAGTACGTCAACATCGCCGTGCCCGGCAGCGGCCAGTTGCGCGCGTATTCCTTCAGTTCCGCGCCGGGTGCGTCCACGCTGACCTTCCTGATCCGGCGCGTCCCCGGCGGCCTGATGAGCGCCTACCTGGACGCGGCCACGCCGGGACAGGTCCTGGACCTCAACGGCCCGCTGGGCAGCTTCTACCTGCGCGAGATCACCCGGCCGCTGCTGTTGCTGGCCGGCGGCACCGGCCTGGCGCCGTTCCTGTCGATGCTGGCGCAATTGCAGGCCAGCGGCTGCGCGCATCCGGTGCATCTGATGTACGGCGTGACCCGCGGCGCCGACCTGGTGCTGCTGGAGCGCCTGCAGGCGCTGGCCGAGCAGGCCGACTGGTTCACGTTCGATACCTGCGTGGTCGATCCGGCGGCGGCGCATCCGCGCACCGGCTACGTCACCGAGCACCTGCCTGCGCACGCCCTGCACGGCGGCGACGTGGACGTGTACCTGTGCGGACCGCCGCCGATGGTCGAAGCGGTGCGCACGCATTTTTCCGGCATCGGGCTGGTTCCGGCCGCCTTCCACTACGAGAAGTTCACCCCCAGCGCCGTGGCGCCGGTGCAGGAACGGGCCGCATGAGCGCGCGTTTCGCCGGCAAGGTGGTGGTGGTCACCGGCGCGGCGCAGGGCATCGGCCTGCGCGTGGCCGAGCGTGCCGCCGCCGAGGGCGCACGGCTGGTGCTGGTGGACCGCGCCGCCCATGTCGCCGAACTGTCCCAGGCACTGGCGCCGGCCGAAGTCGCCACGCTGGTGGCCGACCTGGAACACTACGAGGAGAACGCGCGGGCGATGCAGTTCGCGCAGGCGCAGATGGGCCGCATCGACGTGCTGGTGAACAACGTCGGCGGCACCATCTGGGCGCAGCCGTACCAGGAATACACCCCGGCGCAGATCGAGGCCGAGGTGCGGCGCTCGTTGTTCCCGGCGCTGTGGGGATGCCGCGCGGCGCTGCCGTACATGATCGCGCAGGGCGGTGGGGCGATCGTCAACGTCTCCTCCATCGCCACCCGCAGCATCCATCGCGTGCCGTACGGCGCGGCCAAGGGCGGGGTCAACGCGCTGACCGCGTGCCTGGCGTTCGAGCACGCCGCGCATGGCATCCGCGTCAACGCGGTCGCCCCGGGCGGTACCGAGGCGCCGCCGCGACGGGTGCCGCGCAATGCCGATGCGCAGAGCGCGCAGGCGCAGGCCTGGTATCAGCAGATCGTCGCGCAGACCGTGGAATCGAGCCTGATGAAACGCTACGGCACGCTCGACGAGCAGGCCGCGGCGATCCTGTTCCTGGCCTCGGACGAGGCTTCCTACATCACCGGGACGGTGCTGCCGGTGGGCGGCGGCGACCAGGGATGATCCACCCGCCCGGCCCGCCGTGCGCGCGTCGCCGCGGCCTGTCGCCACGCACCGGCGGCGCCCACTGACCCCCGTGTCCTCACCTCTGTCCTTTCCTGGAGCGAACGCCATGCAGTCCCCTCTCTTCGACCCTTCGCGGCTGGCGCCGGACGTGCTGGCGGTGTTGCAAGGCATGGCCGCCAGCGGCGCGCCCCCGCTGGAGACCCTGCCGATCCCGCAGCTGCGCCAGGCCTACGGTCAGATCGGCGCGCTGCTCGGCGGCACGCCGTTGCCGGTGGCCGAGGTCCGTGCGCTGACCGCCACGGGGCCGGCCGGTCCGATCCCGCTGCGCCTGTATCGGCCGGTCAGCGCGCCGCAGGCCACCGCGGCCATCGTCTATCTGCACGGCGGCGGCTGGAGTGCCGGCGATCTGGACACCCACGATCCGGTCTGCCGGCGCCTGGCGCAGGCGGCCGCGTGCGCGGTGGTGGCGGTGGACTACCGGCTGGCGCCGGAACATCCGGCCCCGGCCGGCCCGCAGGACGTGGTCGCGGCGATCGCCTGGCTGGCGGCGCACGCCGGCGAGCTGGGCCTGGATGCCGGCCGCCTGGCCGTGGCCGGCGACAGCGCCGGCGGCAGTCTGGCGGCGGTGGCCTGTCAGCAGTTGCGCGGCAGTGCGGTGGCGCTGCGCGCGCAGGCGCTGTTCTATCCGAGTACGGATCTGTCGCCGGCATCGCAGGACTTTGCGGCGCGCCACGAGAACGCGCATGTGCCGCCGCTGACGCTGGCGGTGATGCAGGCGATGTCGGCGCCGTTCGTGGCCGAGTACGACCCCAGCGACAGCCGGCTGTCGCCGCTGCGCGCGGCCGATCTGCGCGGACTGCCACCGGCCTTGATCTACACCGCCGCCTGCGACGTGCTGCGCGACGACGGCCGCCACTACGCCGATGCCCTGCGCACGGCCGGGGTGGCGGTGGAGTACGTCGAACTGCCGGGCATGGTGCACGGCTTCGTCGAAATGGCCGGCGTGCTGCCGGCCGCCGTGCGCGCCATCGAACATGCCGCCGCCTTCCTGAGCGCGCGACTGGCATGACCGGCAACCCCGATTCCCAGGAGAACACCCGCATGAACGATACGCTTTTGCTGCAGCACGATTTTTGGCACGGAGCGCTTTTCACCGGTCAGTGGCAGGCCGCCACCGAGAGCGCGGAGGCGATCGCGCCGGCCAGCGGAGAGCAGCTCGGCCGCGTCGGCCTGGCTGGCCCGGCGCAGGTCGCGGTCTCGGCCGCCGCCGCTGCGCAGGCGCAACGCGGCTGGGCCGCGGCGCCGTATGCGCAACGCGCGCAGGTACTGCGCCAGGCCGCGCAACTGGCCGAGCGGTTCCAGCAGGAGATCGCCGATTGGCTGGTGCGCGAGAGCGGTTCCACCCAAGGCAAGGCCGGCTTCGAAGCGGCCCTGTGCGCCACCGCCCTGCACGAAGCGGCGGCGCTGCCGTCGCGCAGCGCCGGCGAGGTGCTGCCCTCCGCGGCGGGGCGCCTGAGTCTGGCGCGGCGCCGTCCGCTGGGCGTGGTCGGCGTCATCGCGCCGTTCAATTTCCCGCTGTACCTGGCCATGCGCGCGGTGGCGCCGGCGCTGGCGCTGGGCAACGCGGTGGTGCTCAAGCCCGATCCGCGCACCGCGATCTGCGGCGGCGCGGTCATCGCGCGGCTGTTCGAACTGGCCGGCCTGCCGGCCGGCGTGCTGCACGTGCTGCCCGGCGATGGCGGCGCCGGCGCCGCACTGACCGCCGATCCGCACGTGGCGATGATCCAGTTCACCGGTTCCACCGCGGCCGGGCGCAAGGTCGGCGAGGCGGCCAGCCGTCATCTGAAGAAGGTGTCGCTGGAACTGGGCGGCAAGAACTCGCTGATCGTGCTCGACGATGCCGACCTGGATCTGGCGATCGCCAACACCGCCTGGGGCGCGTATCTGCACCAGGGCCAGATCTGCATGTCCGCCGGCCGCGTGCTGGTGCAGCGCGCACTCTACCCGCAGTTCGTCGAGCGGCTGGCGGCCAAGGCCAGGAGCCTGAGCGTCGGCGACCCGGCCAGCGGCGAGGTCGCGCTCGGCCCGTTGATCGATGCGACCCAGCGCGATCACGCAGCGCGCCTGGTCGCGGCCGCGCGCGAGGCCGGTGCCACCGTCGCCGCCGGCGGCGGCTACCGCGACCTGTTCTTCGAGCCCACCGTGCTCAGCGACGTCACCCCCGACAACCCGGCCTTCCGCGAGGAGATCTTCGCTCCGGTGGCGGTGGTGGTGCCGTTCGACACCGATGCCGAGGCCGTCGCCCTGGCCAACGACACCGAGTACGGGCTGTCGATGGCGGTGCTGTCGGCCGACGTCGGCCGCGCAATGGCGCTGGGCGAGCAGTTGCGCACCGGCCTGCTGCACATCAACGACCAGACCGTCAACGACGAGGTGGTCAATCCGTTCGGCGGCGTCGGCGCCTCCGGCAACGGCAGCAGCATCGGTGGCCCGGCGAACCTGGAAGAGTTCACCCAGTGGCAGTGGTTGACCGTCAAGGGCGCAGCGCCCGCCTATCCGCTTTGAACCCCAGGAGACAGTGCGATGAACGCAGCAACCGATAAACGCGAGATCACCGTGGCGGTCGCGCACGCGCCGCAACAGCCCTTCACCATCGAGCAGGCGCGCATCCGCGCGCCGCAGGACGACGAGGTGCTGGTGCGGGTGGTGGCCACCGGCCTGTGCCACACCGACCTGATCGTGCGCGATCAGTACTACCCGGTGCCGCTGCCGGCGGTGCTCGGCCATGAGGGCGCCGGCGTGGTCGAAGCGCTGGGTCCCAACGTCAAGAGCCTGCAGGTCGGCGACCACGTGGTGCTCACCTATGGCGCCTGCGGCCACTGCAATCCCTGCGATGGCGGGCATGCCGCGTATTGCCAGGAGTTCTTCCCGCGCAACTTCGGCGGTGCCGACGCGCATGGCCATACCGCCATCGAGGATCTGCACGGGCAGCCGCTGCACGACCACTTCTTCGCCCAGTCCTCGTTCGCCACCTATGCGCTGGCGCGCGAGAACAATGCGATCAGGGTGTCGCGCGAGGCGCCGCTGGAACTGCTCGGCCCGCTGGGCTGCGGCATCCAGACCGGAGCCGGCGCGGTGATCAATGCGCTGAAGGTGCGCCCTGGCAGCAGCTTCGTTGCGATCGGCGCCGGTGCGGTCGGACTCAGCGCGGTGATGGCCGCGCACGTGGCCGGCGCCGCCTGCATCATCGCCGTGGACGTGGTGCCGTCGCGGCTGGCGCTGGCCAAGGAACTGGGCGCCACGCACGTGATCGACAACCGCGAAGGCGATCTGGTGGAAGCGGTGCGCGCGATCACCGGCGGCGGCGCCGACTTCGCGCTCGAATCCACCGGGCGTCCGCAGTTGCTGGAGGCGGGCATCGAAGCGTTGGCCAGCCTGGGCACGATCGGCGTGGTCGGCGCACCCAAGCTCGGCACCATGGCCGGTTTCGACGTCAACAACCTGCTGCTGGGCGGACGCAGCATCCGCGGCATCGTCGAGGGCGACAGCGTGCCGCAGGTGTTCATTCCGCAACTGGTGACGCTGTACCAGCAGGGCCGCTTCCCGTTCGACAAGCTGGTGAAGTTCTATCCGTTGAGCGACATCAACCAGGCCGCCGCCGACAGCAGCAGCGGCATCACCCTCAAGCCGATCCTGCGCATGGCCAGCTGAGCCTTGCGCTGGCGACGGCGCTGCCGTCGCGCGTGTCCCCGCAGCAGGCGTCGCGCCTGCCTCGGCACCGACGTCGCCACACGCTGCCGTGGGCGATGCCGGTGCCGTTTTTTTTGATCGCGCCCTCGCCGTGCGCGTTCGCCGGCATCCTGCCTGCCTCGGCCGAGACGCGGGAGGCCGGCGCGCGTGCCAGGCTGCGCCGCAGTGCAGCGCCCGAGCGGTGTCTGCGTTGCCCTCCTTGCGTTGCCGGACCGCACCGCCGCCCGATGAAGCCCGTGCCGTGTAGCGCCGCGCGCCGCTGCGCTGCGCGTGCCTGGCTGTCTGTGCGCTGCGGCGCGCGGGGTGTCCAGTGGCATGCAGACACTGGCATGCGCAAGCTCGCCGAGGCGGCGCAGAGCGCGTGTGCGTGCGCGTCCAGGCGTTGGCGTTTGCGCAAGCGATGCGGGCGTGCGCCTGCGACGACGCTGCCGCTGCGTCGGCATGCACGCCATCGAACGCGCATGTTGCATCGCGGAAGATCCAGTGCTAGCGCGCATCGCGCGATGAACATACCAGCAGGGTATGAAACGAGACTGACATGGTCTTGGACGCCTGGTGTGATGCGGGGCAGTGTCGGACGCATGGATGCATCGCCGAGGTCAGTCGTCTCCTGCTTCGATCGTCGCGAGCGTCCGTACCGGTTGCGCGCACGGTCTTGCGTTCGCGTCGTACCGCGTCGCCGTGTCGGCCGACGCGTGCACAAAGGATGAGTGCCGTTTCCAACATCCCGCGCTGCCGGTCGTCACGACGGCAGTGCGGACCCCGCGTGCCGCCGGTCGGCGGCCGCACCCACGCATCGGCTCGGAGGGAGGGCTCGATCATGCAGCAGTTCGCACATCCAATGCGCCGCAGGGCGCAACGACAGGGCACGCCACGCTGGACCACGCTGCTGTGGACCGTGGCGGCGGTTTCGGGTGGTGCCGCCGCCAACAACGGCGTCGCCTTGCCCGGCTACGGCGCGCAGACCCAGGGCCTGGCCGGCACCTCGATCGCGTTGCCGCTGGACGCGGCGGCGTCCGCCAACAACCCGGCCGGCATGGGCGCGGTCGGCGACCGCATGGACGCCGACCTCACCTTGATCGCGGCGCCGGTGCGCGCGCAGGTCGGCCCCAACCGCTACGGCGACGATGCGCTGGTTCCGGTGCCCACCGCCGGCTACAACCATCAACTCAACGACGACCTGAGCCTGGGGGTGTCGGTGTTCGGCCACGGCGTCGCGCTGGACTACGGCGCTCCGGTGTATGGCAGCCACAACACCCTGTCCAAGCTGCAGCAGGTGGTGTTCGCGCCGACCCTGGCCTGGCGCGTGGGCGAGCACCAGTACCTGGGCATCTCGCCGCGGCTGGCCTACCAGCGCTTGCACGTCGCCGGCCTGGAGGGGGTCGGCTTCCAGTCGGCCGGGGCCGATGCGGCCTACGGGTACGGTGTCGCCGTGGGCTGGTACGGCCAGCTCGCGCCGCGCCTGAGCGCCGGCGTCACCTGGTCCAGCCGCATCCGCTTCGGCCAGATGCAGCGCTACCGTGCGCTGCTGCCGGAAGGCCGTCTGAACATGCCGCAGCAGGCCGGTGTCGGTCTGGCCTGGCAGGCCAGCGATGCGCTGACCGTGGCGGCCGACTGGCTGTGGATCGACTGGGCCGGCGAGCGCTCCTACGGCAATCGCGTCGATGAGGGCGGCGCGTTCGGCGATCCGAACGGTCCGGGCTTCGGCTGGCGTAGCCAGCGCGTGTTCCGCCTGGGGGCCGACTACCGCCTCAACGATGCCTGGTCGCTGCGGGCCGGCTATTCCCGCGGCAGCCGCCTGATCCCCGACAGCCAGGCGCAGTTGGCCGTGCTGGCGCCGCTGGCGCAGTACAGCCACTACGCGCTTGGCGCGACCTGGCGGCTGTCGCCGCAGCTGTCGCTGACCGGCAGCGTCACCCACGCACCGGGCGGTTCGGTCGCCAGCGGCGGCGTGCAGGCCGGGACCCGCGACCTCACCTATCTCACTTTCGGCCTCGGCTGGACCTTCCGCTGAGCCACACGGAGACGACCCCATGCAAACCTATCTGTTGCTGCACGGTTCCTGGCACGACGGCCACGCCTGGGACGGCGTCGCCGCCCATCTGCGCGCGCACGGCGTGCAGGTGCACGCACCGACCATCGCCGGGCATGGCGTGGGCGCCGACAAGCGCGTCTCGCACGCCGACTGCGTGGCCTCGGTGGTGGACTACGTGCGCCGCCACGACCTGCGCGACCTGGTCGTGCTCGGCCACAGCTGGGGCGGCAGCATCGTGCAACGCCTGGCCGAGGAGGAGCCGGAGCGCTGCAAGCGGCTGATCTTCCACAACGCCTTCGTGCTGCGCGACGGCGAGGCGCTGTTCGACCTGTTGCCGCCGCATTACCAGGCGCTGTGGAAGAACGCGGTCGATGCCGACGGCGGCATCATGCTGCCGTTTCCGATCTGGCGCGACGGCTTCATCGGCGACGCCGATCTGGCGCAGGCGCAGCAGGCGTACGCGCAGTTGAGTCCGACCCCCGCGCGCAGCCATTTCGACGCGGTACCGCTCAAGCGTTTCCACGAGCTGCAGATCCCGCGCAGCTGGCTCTATGCCACCGACGATGTGGCATTGCCGCCGGGCGAGTACGGCTGGCATCCGCGGCTGAGCGCGCGCCTGGGCGGCTACCGTCTGGTCAGCCTGCCGGGCAGCCACGAAGTGTGTTTCAGCGCGCCTGCGCTGCTGGCCGAGAAAATCCTGCTGGCTGGCCGCGACTGACATTCCCCACCGGAGACTCCAGATGAATCCTGCATCCCCCCTGCGCATCGGCATCGTCGGCGGCGGCATCGCCGGCGTCGGTCTGGCCCTGGGCCTGTGCCGGCACCGCCATCTCGACGTGCAACTGTTCGAATCGGCGCCGGCCTTCGGCGAAATCGGCGCCGGCGTCTCGTTCGGCCCCAATGCGGTACGCGCGCTGGCCGGCCTGGGCATGGGCGAGCCCTATGCCGAACTCGCCGACCGCACCCCCGCCCCATGGCAGGACGTCTGGTTCGAATGGCGCCGCGGCGAGGACGCGCGGCTGCTGGGCCAGACCCTGGCGCCCGGCGTCGGCCAGTCGTCGGTGCACCGCGCCGACTTCCTCGATGCGTTGGCTACCCGCCTGCCGTTCGGGCTGGCCAGGTTCGGCAAACGCGCAGTCGCCGTGGAGCAGGACGCCGACGTGGCGCGCGTGCGCTTCGCCGACGGCAGCCAGTACGAAGGCGACGTGCTGATCGCCGCCGACGGCATCAAGTCCGCCATGCGCGGCGAAGTGCTGCGTGCGCTCGGCCATGCACCGGCCGAACCGCGTTTCACCGGCACCTGCGCCTATCGCGGCCTGATCGACGCCGCGCGGCTACGTGCCGCTTTCGCCGCCCGCGGCGTGGACGCGCACCTGGTCGACGTGCCGCAGATGTTGCTGGGCCTGGACGCGCACATCCTGACCTTCCCGGTGAAGCAGGGAAGGCTGATCAACGTGGTCGCCTTCGTCTCCGACCGCAGCGAGCCGGCACCGCAATGGCGCGCTGGCCAGGCCTGGGTACGCGAGGCCAGCCGCCGCGAGATGCTGGAGGCGTTCGCGCACTGGGGCGAGGCGGCGCGTACGCTGCTGGAGTGCATCGACACGCCCACGCACTGGGCGCTGCACGATCTGGCCGAGCTGCCCGGCTATGTGCATGGGCGGCTGGCGCTGATCGGCGATGCCGCGCACGCGATGCTGCCGCACCAGGGCGCCGGCGCCGGGCAGGGCCTGGAGGATGCCTATCTGCTGGCGCAACTGCTGGCCACGCCTGGCCTGACGCGCGGCGATCTGCCGGCCCTGCTGCAGGTCTACGAGCGCCTGCGCCTGCCGCGCGCCTGCCGCGTGCAGCGCACCTCGCGCGAGGCCGGCGAGCTGTACGAACTGCGCGATCCGCAGGCCGGCGCCGACGATACGCGGCTGGCGCAGACGCTGGCGCAGCGCTTCGACTGGATCTGGACGCACGACCTGGAAGCCGAAGTGGCGCAGGGGCGGAGAATGCTGGCCGCGGGCGTCACCGCGGGTGCCTAGCAAGAAATTGCGGCGCTAGGCGTCCGCGTCCCGGCGCGGAGGCGGGAGTGCCGTTGCGTGGTGTCGTCTCGCTCCGATGCGGAGTGCGTCGCTTTCGCATGGGCTGCAATGGCCGGGATGCGCTCGCTTGGTCATGCCGGCATGCCTGCTTGCGCAGGCCGGACGGCATGCGCAGGTCGCGACATTGGCGTATCGCCTGTCTGCCGTGCCGCCCTGCAAGGCGAGGCGATGCGCAGCCGTGTGCACTCACGCAGCGTGGCGACGATATCGCGCGGTCGACTGCAGAACGACCATCGCCACGCGGTGGTCGTCCTGCACCCTCGCACCGGCATGGCGATGACGCGCGAGGCGTTTGCGCGGCGGCTTCAGTCGCGGAAATTGTCGAACTGCAGCGGCAGCTCGAAATCGCTCTTCTTCAGCAGCGCGATCGCGTCCTGCAGGTCGTCGCGCTTCTTGCCGCTGACCCGCAGCTTGTCGCCGTTGATCTGGGCTTCCACCTTGAGCTTGGCTTCCTTGAGCGTAGCCACGATCTTCTTGCCCAGCTTCTGCTCGATGCCCTGCTTGACCGTGATCTTCTGCCGCGCGCCGGCGAGGTTGGTTTCCACGTCGCCGAACTCCAGGCAGCGCACGTCGATGCCGCGGGCCAGCAGGCGCGCGCGCAGGATGTCGGTCATCTGCTTGACCTGGAAGTCGCTGGGCGCGGACTGGGCGATGACCTGGTCGTCCAGCTCGAACTTGGCGTCGACGCCCTTGAAGTCGAAGCGCGTCGACAGCTCGCGGTTGGCCTGGTCGACGGCATTGGTCAGTTCGTGCTTGTCGACTTCGGACACGATATCGAAGGAAGGCATGGGCAAGTCCTCGGCAAAGATGCCTATCGTAAGACGTGCGGGCGAGGAGTGGGACGCGGCAGGTGGGAAGTGGCAGCGCGGGTGTCGCAGGGGCTGGCACGTGCAGGGTGGGATGGATGTCGGTTCCGGCGCGTTGCGCAATGTCGTGCGTTGGTGGGCGCCGCGCGTCGCGACTGAAGTCGCTCCCACAAGAAGCGGCATCGGCCGGTGCGCCGGCTGGAGCCATGTGGGAGGGACTTCAGTCCCGACGCGATGAGCCCCGGCACCACGCCCACCGCCGATCGCGGCGATAATGCGCCGATGCCCAACTCCCGTTCCAATGCCGCCGCCGCGTGGATGATCGCCGCGGTCGCGTTCTTCTCGCTGATGGATGCGTCGATGAAGCAGCTCAGCACGCATTATCCGGCGCTGCAGGTCGCGGCGCTGCGCGGCGGCGCCTCGCTGCCGTTCGTGCTGGTGTGGGTGCTGGCCAGCGCCGGGCCGCGCGCGATCTGGCCGGTGCGCTGGGGCTTGCATCTGCTGCGCGGCGTGCTCGGCATCGCCATGATCGGCTGCTTCGCCTGGGCCTTGCGCAGCCTGCCGCTGTCCACCGCCTACACCATCTACTTCGTCGCGCCGCTGCTGGTGGCGGCGCTGTCGGTGCCGCTGCTCGGCGAATACGTGGGCCCGCGGCGCTGGGCGGCGATCGGCGTCGGCCTGGTCGGCGTGCTGGTGGTGCTGCGCCCCGGCATGGACGGCTTCGTCTCGCTGCCGGGGCTGATGGTGCTGCTGGCGGCCATCGCCTATGCGGTCGCCTCGGTGCTGGTCAGCCTGCTGGCGCGCACCGACACGTCGCAGTCGCTGGTGGTGTGGTTCCTGCTGATCATGGCGCTGGGCGCCGGTGCGCTGGCGTTGCCGGAGTGGACCCCGCTGCGCCCGGCCGACACCGGCTGGATCGCCGGCATGGGCTTGGCCGGGGCGCTGGGGCAGGTGGCGCTGACCCAGGCGTTCCGCCGCGGCGACGCCTCGCTGGTCGCGCCGCTGGAGTACAGCGGCCTGCTGTGGGTGATCCCCTGGGACTGGCTGCTGTGGCGCAAGCTGCCCGATGTCTGGACCTGGGTGGGCGGGGCGATCATCGTCGCCAGCGGCCTGTACCTGCTGCACCGCGAGCGGATCCGCGCGGTGGCGCATCCGCCGCCGCAGGCACGCCCCTAGGGCCCGCGATGCGCGCGTACGTTAGAATCGAATGGAATAACGCACGCCATCCTGGCCTGCTAGGCTTTGCGCCCCCCGTCGCTGCCGGTCCCGCGCGTTGATCCAGTTCGAGCGCCTGCACAAGTCCTATTCCGTCGCCGGCCAGCCGGTCGTGGCGCTGCATCCGCTCGACCTGCGCATCGAGGCCGGCGAGGTGTTCGGCATCATCGGCCATTCCGGCGCCGGCAAGTCGACCCTGATCCGGTTGATCAATCGGCTCGAAGAGCCCAGCGGCGGCCGCCTGATCATCGACGGCGAGGACGTCACCGCGCTGGACCGCGCCGGGCTGCGCACACTGCGCCAGCGCGTGGGCATGATCTTCCAGCACTTCAACCTGCTGTCCTCGCGTACGGTCGCCGGCAACGTCGCCTTCCCGCTGGAACTGGCCGGCACGCCGCGCGCGGAGATCGACGCGCGGGTGGCCGAGTTGCTGGAGCGGGTCGGGCTGGCCGCGCATGCCGACAAGTATCCGGCGCAGCTGTCGGGCGGACAGAAGCAGCGCGTCGGCATCGCCCGCGCCCTGGCCACGCGCCCGCGGATCCTGCTGTGCGACGAGGCCACCAGCGCGCTGGACCCGCAGACCACCGCCTCGGTGCTGGCGCTGTTGGCGCAGATCAACCGCGAGCTGGGTCTGACCATCGTGCTGATCACCCACGAGATGGAAGTGATCCGCCGCGTGTGCGATCGCGTGGCGGTGCTCGATGCCGGGCATCTGGTCGAGAGCGGGCCGGTCACCGAGGTGTTCCTGCACCCGCAGCATCCGACCACCAAGCGCTTCGTGTCCGAGGCCGAGCACGTCGACGAGGCCGAGCTGTACCGCGATTTCACCGCCGTGGACGGGCGCATCCTGCGGCTGACCTTCCTAGGCACCGACACCTACGCGCCGCTGCTCGGGCGCATCGCCCGCGCCACCGCGGTGGACTACAACATCCTGTCCGGGCGCATCGACCGGATCAAGGACACCCCGTACGGCCAACTGACCGTGGCCCTGGTCGGCGGCGACATGGATGCGGCGCAGGCCGCCTTCGTCGCCGCCGGCGTGCATGTGCAGGAGCTGCGCCGATGAGTCCGATCGCCACTGCCGCCACCGGCTTCTTCCGCAATCTCGATGCCGGCAAGTGGAGCGAGATCGGACGGGCCACCGTCGATACGCTGCTGATGCTCGGCGGCTCGCTGCCGCTGACCCTGCTGATCGGCCTGCCGCTAGGCGTGCTGCTGTTCCTGACCGGCCCGCGCCAGACCCACCAGAAGCCGCTGCTGTACGGCAGCCTGGCGCTGGTGATCAACGTGCTGCGCTCGGTGCCCTTCATCATCCTGATGATCGCGATGATCCCGCTGACGCTGTGGGCGATGGGCACCTCGCTGGGCGTGCGCGGCGCGATCCTGCCGCTGGTGGTGGGCGCGGCGCCGTTCTACGCGCGGCTGGTGGAGACCGCACTGCGCGAAGTGGACCGCGGCGTGGTCGAGGCCAGCCTGGCGATGGGCGCGACCACCTGGCAACTGGTGACGCGGGTGCTGCTGCCGGAAGCTCGGCCGGGCCTGATCGCCGGCGCCACGGTGACCACCATCGCCCTGATCGGCTTCACCGCGATGGGCGGCGCGATCGGGTCGGGCGGCCTCGGCGACCTGGCCTACCGCGACGGGTACCAGCGCTCGCATCCCGACGTGGCCCTGGTGACCGTGGTGATCCTGTTGCTGCTGGTGCAGGCGCTGCAGATGCTCGGCGACCGCCTGGTTGCGCACTACAGCCGACGTTGATGTTCTGCGTGCCGCGGTAGGAACGGCTTCAGCGCGCCCCTGACCGGTGGAGCGGTCGCGGCTGAAGCCGCTCCTGCGCGCATGGATCGCCCCGCCTGCACGGCCGTCTGCTAGCGTGCACGCATCGCGGCCGCGGGTCGCGCTCCTCCACTCCCCCCGTTTCTCCGGATACCTGCCATGACCCGATTCCCGTTTCGCCTCCTGCTCGCCAGCGCCGTGCTCGTGCTCGGCGGCTGCGGCAAGCCCGATGCCGGCGCCGCCGGCGACCATCTCAGCGTCGCCGCCACTGCGGTGCCGCACGCCGAGATCCTGGAGGTGGTCAAGCCGATGCTGGAGCAGCAGGGCCTGACCCTGGACGTGCGCGTGTTCAACGACTACGTGCAGCCCAACGACCAGGTGGTGCAGAAGCAGATCGACGTGAACTACTTCCAGACCGAGCCCTACCTGCAGGCCTACAACCGCGACCGCAAGAGCGACCTGGTGACCGTGGTCGGCGTGCACATCGAACCGTTCGGCGCCTACTCGCGCCGCTACAAGTCGCTGGACGCGTTGCCGCAGGGCGCCGACGTGGTGATCCCCAACGATCCCAGCAACAACAGCCGCGCGCTGATCCTGCTGGACAAGGCCGGGGTCATCAAGCTCAAGGACCCGAGCAATGCGCTGTCCACCCAGCGCGACATCGTCGCCAATCCCAAGCAGTTGAAGTTCCGCGAGCTGGATTCGGCGATGCTGCCGCGCGTGCTGGACCAGGTCGACCTGGCGCTGATCAACACCAACTACGCGCTCGACGCCGGCCTCAACCCGACCCGCGACGCGCTGGCGATCGAAAGCAAGGATTCGCCGTACGTGAACTTCCTGGTCGCGCGTCGCGACAACAAGGACGATCCGCGCGTGCAGAAGCTGGCCAAGGCGCTGACCAGCCCGGAAGTGAAGGCCTTCATCCAGCGCAAGTACCAGGGCGCGGTGCTGCCGGCGTTCTGATCGGGCCACGCGCATGCCGCTGCTGCTGGCCATTCCGCTGGCGATCGTGATCGCGCTGGCGGTGACCGCGGTGCTGTTGCCGCTGTCGCTGCTGCAGCGGTTTCGCGTGGGCACGGCGCGGCGTCAGGCGCGCGGTTGGCTGGTCGCGGTGCAACTGTGGTCGGCGCTGCTGTCCAGCGTGGTGTTGCTGGTCTTCGCCCTGATTGCCGCGCACTGGTGGCCCGGTGCGGCCACGCATGCGCTGGCCGGCTGGGGCATCGGCGCGCTGCTGGGCGCGCTCGGCATCGTCGCCACCCGCTTCGAGCCGTTGCCGCACGGGCTGCACTACACGCCGAACCTGTGGTTGGTCTTGGGTCTGACCGCGCTCGTGGCGGTACGCATCGGTGCCGGACTGTGGCAAGGCTGGCGCAGTCTGGCCGATGGTGCGGCGTGGCCGACCGAGGGCTGGATGAGTCATGCCAGTCTGCTGGCCGCCGCGGCCTTGCTGCTCGGCTATGCCTGCGCCTACGCCTGGCTGCTGCGGCGGCGCCTGCGCCGGTTCGACCGCTACCGCGGTTTCGATCGCTCGCCGCGCTGAAGGCGCCCGCGTGCACGCGCAATGCGATTTGCGCTGGTCGCGCGCTCGATCCAGCGCACGCACAAAAACAAACGGGCCCTTGCGGGCCCGTTTGCGCAAACGCTGGAGACGGAACGCTTAGAAGCGCGCGCCGACGCCGAAGCTGAACAGCCACGGATCCAGCTTCAGGTCTTCGCCGGTGCCTTCGCCGGCCACCTTCAGCTCCGGACGCGAGTGCATGTAGCGCGCATCGGCACGGGCGAACCAGGTGGAGTTGATGTTCATGTCCACGCCGACGGTGCCGATGGCGCCCTTGGCGGTGTCCAGGCTGATGTGCTGGTCCGGGTTCAGGCCAGCCAGCTTCTCGTTGCTGAAGTTGGACTCGTAGTAACCGACGCCGACGAACGGACGGAACACGTTGTCCGCCTGGCCGAAGTGGTACTGGCCGCTCAGCGCGATCGGCTGCTGCTCGACGGTACCGACCTTGCCGATGCCGTCGGCCTTGACGCGGTGGTTGAACTTGTCGGCAGCGCCCCACAGTTCGACCGCCCAGTTGTCGTCGATCAGCCAGCTGGCGCTGATGGTCGGCGCCGGGCCGCCATCGACGTCGAGGCCGGCCGCCGGCTTGGAATGCGGGTCGAGCAGGGTCGCGCTGCCGACGACGGAGAAATGCTTGCCGGAAGCGGTATCGGCATCCTGTGCGAATGCGGCGGGCGCAAACGCAAGGGCGGACACGACAGCCAGGCTCAGGATCTGAATGGACCGCATGGGGTATCTCCTCATCTTGTTCTTGTGGGGCCACGGGAGTGGGCGCGCACACCGTATCGATGAGAAGATGAATCGTCGCCGACCCTCGCCGGACGAATGCAGGCGATGTTCAGGCACTTGCGCCCGATGCTTGAAATAACGAGGTTTTAAGACTTTTGGCTGTTCATCCAGGTGCGCGCGACGTGACGACGCAGCCACTGTTGCAGGGCCTGCCCGCGCAGATTCGCGACGATTGCCGCGTGCTTGTGCTCGGCTCCATGCCCGGTGCGGCGTCGTTGCGGCAGGCGCGTTACTACGCGCATCCGCGCAACCGGTTCTGGCCGCTGATGGCGGCGCTGTGCGGCTTCGATGCGGCACTGGACGCCGAAGTGCGGATGCAGGCGCTGCACGCGGCCGGCGTGGGCCTGTGGGATGTGATCGGCCAGTGCCGACGCCGCGGCAGCCTAGACGCGGCGATCGTGCGCGGCAGCGAAATTCCCAATGCCTTGCCCGAGCGCATCGCGCAGTTGCCGCAGCTGCGCGCCATCGCCTGCAATGGCGCGGCGGCGGCGCAGGCGTTCGCGCGCTTCGTGCAGCCGCACCTGCCGCTGCGCGATCCGCATCTGGTGCTGCTGGCGCTGCCGTCCAGCAGCCCGGCCAATGCGGCGTTCGCCTGGCCGCGGCTGCTGCAGGCGTGGTCGCCGCTGCAGCAATGGCTGCGGGTGCCGATGGCTGGCGATTGACGGGTGCCTCCAATCACGCACGAGGCACACGCGCAGGGGCGGCTTCAGCCGCGACGCGGCTATCCCGACAGCGCTGGCCCGGCCGAAGCCACTCTTACGAGACAGCGCGATGTGGCAAAAACAGGTGATTGGCGGCGCGCTGGCGTTGCGTCCATGGATCAGCGCCGCGCGCGCAGGCGCAGCCACAGCGTCTGCAGCGCCAGCACCGCGGCCAGCAGCAAGGCCACCCACGCTGCGCTCTGCGCACCGGCCAGCGTGCTGGCGGCCTGTTTGACGTAGACCGCGGCCAGCGCCCACAGCGCCGCCGCAGCGTAGGCGAGGTTGCCGCGCATGGCCCGGTTCATGCCCAGCAGCAGCACCGCCGCCAGCGCGAACAGCACCAGGCTCCACGGCAGCATCCGCTCGGTCGAGAGCCAGCGGTAGGCCACGATCACCTGCGCGGTGTTCAGGAATGCCGCCAGCGACAGCCAGCCGGCGTGCAGCGACAGCGGCAGCCAGGCCCACAGGGTCTGGCCGGATTCGGGGGCGGGGTCGCGCGACAGTCGCAGCGCGGCCAGCAGCATCGCCGCCAGCGCGGTCCAGATCACCGCCAGCGCCAGCAGGAAGTGCTGCTGCGAGAACACCGGCATCCACGCCGCCGTCAGCGCGAAGCCCAGCGCCGCCGGCGCCCGCACCTGCGCCAGCGCGCTGACGCGACGGCGCCGCGCGCTGGATTGCCACAGGCCGAAGGCCAGGTCGAGCAGGAAGATCACACCCCAGATCGCGAAGGCGTAGCCGGCGGCGACGATCAGGGTCGGGTAGCGGTCGGAGATGGCGCCGTTGGTCGGGCCGAACGCGCCACGTTGCGAGAACCAGGCGACCAGCGGCATCGCCAACGCCATCAACAGCACCAGGATCCGCATGCCTGCCCTCCGGAAATCTGCGGCGAGCCTAGCCGTGGCCCCGTGAAGGCGGTGCACCGGCGATGGCTGCGCAACATGCGCCGGCGTACTGTCCGCCGGCAGTGGCGCCCCCTGCAGGCGATCGGGCTTTTTTGCCCGCCAAAGGTTGGCGCTGCGGCTGCGGGCCGCCACAATAGGGGTTTCCCCCTCATTAGTTGCCGGAGTTCCCCGCATGGCCGAAATCAAGGAAGCACTTGTCCCCGATATCGGTGACTACAGCGACGTCCCGGTAATCGAAGTGCTGGTGGCCGTCGGCGACACGGTGAAGAAGGACCAGAGCCTGGTCACCCTGGAATCGGACAAGGCGACGATGGAAGTGCCGTCGCCGTTCGCCGGCGTGGTCAAGGAGATCAAGGTCAAGGTCGGCGACAACCTGTCCGAGGGCAAGGTGGTGGCGCTGATCGAAGTGGCCGAGGGCGGCGCCAGTGCCGCAGCCGCCGCGCCTGCGGCCGCCAAGGCCACGCCTGCGCCGGCCCAGCAGGCCGCCGCTCCGGCTGCTGCGTCCGCGCAGAGCGCGGTCAAGCCGGCGCCCGCCGCGGCCGCGCCCGCCGGCGTGGTCGAGGCGCGGGTGCCGGACATCGGCGACTACAGCGACGTGCCGGTGATCGAGGTGCTGGTCGCGGTCGGCGACACGGTCAAGAAGGATCAGGGCCTGGTCACCCTGGAGTCGGACAAGGCGACGATGGAAGTGCCCTCGTCGGTGGCCGGCGTGGTCAAGGAACTCAAGGTCAAGGTCGGCGACAGCCTGTCCGAGGGCAAGCTGGTGGCGCTGATCGAGGTGGCCGGCAGCGATGCCGACGCGCCGGCCGCATCCGCGGTCCAGCCCAGCGCCGAGACCGGCGGCGGCGTGGAGCCGGTGCCGGCCTCGTCCGCGCCGGACAAGCTGGCCCAGCGCGAAATCGCCCAGGTCCAGGCCACGGCGCCGGCCAAGGCCGCCGCACCGTCCGCTACCCAGAGCAGCCCGCCGGTGGCGTTCGACGCCGACAGCGTGCTGCCGCAGAAGGTGCCCTATGCGAGCCCGGCGGTGCGCGTGTTCGCCCGCGAGCTCGGCGTGGACCTGTTCCAGGTCAGCGGCTCGGAGCAGGGTGGCCGCATCACCAAGGACGACGTGCAGCGCTACGTCAAGGCGGCGCTGTCCGGCGCCGCGCCGGCCGCCGCCGGTGCCGCGCCCGCCGCGGGCGGCAATGGCCTGAACCTGCTGCCGTGGCCGAAGGTGGACTTCGCCAAGTTCGGCGAGGTCGAGGTCAAGCCGCTGTCGCGGATCAAGAAGATCTCCGGCGCCAACCTGGCGCGCAACTGGGCGATGATCCCGCACGTCACCCAGTTCGAGCAGGCCGACATCACCGACTTGGAAGCCCTGCGTGTGGCGTTGAACAAGGAGAACGAGAAGGCCGGCATCAAGCTGACCATGCTCGCCTTCCTGCTCAAGGCCAGCGCCGCGGCGCTGAAGCAGTTCCCCGAGTTCAACGCCTCGCTCGATGCCAGCGGCGAGAACCTGACCCTGAAGAAGTACTTCCACATCGGCTTCGCCGCCGACACCCCGAACGGGCTGGTGGTGCCGGTGATCCGCGACGTGGACAAGAAGGGCGTGGTCGAGCTGGCGCGCGAGAGCGGCGAGCTGGCCAAGAAGGCGCGCGACGGCAAGCTCGGCCCGGCCGACATGAGCGGCGGCTGCTTCTCGATCAGCTCGCTCGGCGGCATCGGCGGCACCGCCTTCACCCCGATCGTCAATGCGCCGGAAGTGGCGATCCTGGGCGTGTCCAAGTCGTCGATCCAGCCGGTCTGGAACGGCAAGGAATTCGCGCCCAAGCTGCTGCTGCCGCTGTCGCTGAGCTACGACCACCGGGTCATCGACGGCGCCGCCGCCGCGCGCTTCACCACCTACCTGAGCCAGGTGCTGGCGGACATGCGCCGCGTGCTGCTGTAAGCCCTGTCGTCACGGTGCCGCGTCCGTCGCGGTGCCGGTTTTCCCCCACCTGCGCGCGCCGCCTGTTTGCGCGGTCGCGCCGACGAACTGCAAACGCCCACCGCCGCGGCGATGGGCCACAGGAGAAGCTGCATGGCGGTCATTGAGGTCAAGGTCCCGGATATCGGCGACTACAGCGACGTTCCGGTCATCGAGGTGCTGGTCGCCGTCGGCGACACGGTGAAGAAGGACCAGGGCCTGGTGACGCTGGAGTCGGACAAGGCCACGCTGGAAGTGCCGTCCGCGGCTGCCGGCGTGATCAAGGAACTGAAGGTCAAGCTCGGCGACACCCTGTCCGAGGGCGCGGTGATCGCGCTGCTGGAGACCGCCGACGGCGCCGCTGCGGCGCCCGTCGCGGCCCCGGCCGAGGTGCCGGCCAGCAAGCCGCCGGTGGCGCCGTCGCACCGCGCGCCGGCCGAGCCGCCGGCGCCCAAGCCGGCACTGTCCAGCGGCAAGCCCGCCGACATCGAATGCAAGATGGTGGTGCTCGGCGCCGGTCCCGGCGGCTACACCGCCGCGTTCCGCGCCGCCGATCTGGGCCTGGACACGGTGCTGATCGAGCGCTACGCCAGCCTCGGCGGCGTCTGCCTCAATGTCGGCTGCATCCCGTCCAAGGCGCTGCTGCACGCGGCCGCGGTGATCGACGAGGTCGCCCATGCCGGCGACTTCGGCGTGGACTTCGGCAAGCCCAAGATCACCCTGGACAAGCTGCGCGAGTACAAGGAGAAGGTGGTCGGCAAGCTCACCGGCGGCCTGGCCAGCATGGCCAAGCAGCGCAAGGTGCGCACCGTCACCGGCGTGGCGTCGTTCGTGTCGCCGAACGAGCTGGAGATCGTCGGCGCCGACGGCAAGACCCAGCTGCTGCGTTTCGAGCACTGCATCGTCGCCGCCGGCTCGCAGGCGGTGAAGCTGCCGAATTTCCCGTGGGACGACAAGCGGGTGATGGACTCCACCGACGCGCTGGAACTGCAGGAGATCCCCAAGACCCTGCTGGTGGTCGGCGGCGGCATCATCGGCCTGGAAATGGCCACCGTGTACAGCGCGCTGGGCAGCAAGGTCACCGTGGTCGAGTTCATGGACCAGCTGATGCCGGGCGCGGACAAGGACCTGGTCAAGCCGCTGGCCGACCGCTTGAAGAAGCAGGGCGTGGAGGTCCATCTCAAGACCAAGGCGGCCGAGGTCAAGGCCGATAAGAAGGGCATCACCGTGACCTTCGAAGCCGCCACCGCGGGCGAGACCCCGGCGCTGGCCGCCACCACCTACGACCGCGTGCTGGTCGCGGTGGGTCGCGCGCCCAACGGCAAGAAGATCGGCGCCGACAAGGCCGGCATCAACGTCACCGAGCGCGGTTTCATCCCGGTCGACCGGCAGATGCGCACCAACGTGCCGCATATCTTCGCCATCGGCGACATCGTCGGTAACCCGATGCTGGCGCACAAGGCCACCCACGAGGGCAAGCTGGCCGCGGAAGTGGCCGCCGGCGAGAAGAAGGAGTGGGTGGCGCGGGTGATCCCGTCGGTGGCCTACACCAACCCGGAAATCGCCTGGGTCGGCGTCACCGAGACCGAGGCCAAGGCCAAGGGGCTGAAGGTCGGCGTGGCCAAGTTCCCGTGGGCGGCCAGCGGCCGCGCGATCGGCATCGGCCGCACCGAGGGCTTCACCAAGCTGATCTTCGACGAGGAGACGCACCGCATCATCGGCGGCGCGATCGTCGGCGTGCACGCCGGCGACCTGCTGGCCGAGATCGGCCTGGCGATCGAGATGGGCGCGGAGGCCGAGGACATCGGCCACACCATCCACGCGCATCCGACCCTGAGCGAATCGGTCGGCATGAGCGCCGAGGTCTACGACGGCACCATCACCGACCTGTACATCCCGAAGAAGAAGTGACGCCGCCCGGCGCGACCGTGCCGCTGCGTGCGGTGCGGTCGCGGCCGTGGTGAATCCACGCATGGAGGTCGCCGTGGGGCAGGGCACCCTATGTCCCGAACTGCAGGCGCTGCTGCAGCGCGAACTGGCCAGCGGCAACCGCATCGCCGAGCCGCCGCGCCGGACCGACTGGCCGCATCCTGGCTCGGTCTTCGTGTCGCTGAAGCGCGACCTGCGCAGCGACGTGGCGGCGTTGCCGGCGACGGTGCGGCATGCGATCTGCACCGATCCGCACTACGGCTGGCACGACGAGTGCTACTGCACGACGCACCAGCATCTGCTGGTGGCGGGAGCGACCAAGCCGCCGTGAGCCTGTGTCGGCTGCCGCAGTCGCTGCCACCGCCTCTGCGATCTGCCGCGCACCCCGTTGAACGACAAAACCCCGCATCGCTGCGGGGTTCTGCATGGAACCGCTCGCGGGTCCCGGGTTCCGGGTCCCGAAAGATCAGAACGCGAAGGTCACGCCCGCGACCGGACCCTTGAACTCCTGCTTCAGGCCGATCGCGGCGTTGCCGCCCTTGCGGTCCACGTCGAGCTTGAACCAGTCGTAGCCGGCAAAGATGCCGAAGTTGCGGGTGAAGCGATACTCGGCGATGGCGTTGGCGCGGCTCAGGTCGCCGTCGTATTTCTTGAAATCGCCCCACTTGGTGTTGACGTACTGCCCCTGCACATTGAACAGCCAGTGTTCGTTCGGGTGCGCGGTGAAGCGCAGGCCGACCACCGGCGCGGCGCCGTCGTCGCTTTCGTCGACGAAGGTGCCGGTGTACAGCGGGCCCAGGTCGGCATAGGCCTTGCCGTTGACCTTGGCCCACTCGGCACCGAGCTGCAGGCCCATGCTGAACTGCGGCGTATCGATCACCGAGTAGTCGTACACCAGGCTGGCGACCTGATATTTCAGTTGGCCCTTGACGAAGCTGCCCGACGGCACGGTGACGCCGCCATAGCTGACGTCCTGGCCCAGCTCCTCGCGGCGGTCCTTGTCGTACTTGAAGTAGTCGAAGATCAGGCGCTGGCGGGTGCTGATGCGGAACACGCCGTCCACGCGCGGCTCCCACTCTTTGCCGCCCAGCTTGAAGTCCTGCGACCCGGAGATGGCATTGCCGTTGATGACGGTGTTGCCGCGCAGGGTGTTGTTGTTGTCGACGTTCATCGCGCCCAGGCGCAGGGTGAAGCGGTCGTCGCCGTCTTCGGCGTGGGCGGGCAGGGCGTAAGCGGCGGCGAGCGCGCACGGCAGCGCCAGGGCAAGCAAGTGTTTCATGGGGGACAAGCTCCGTCGTCTTGGGATTTTTTTGATGAGGCGTCGATGGCTGGGCCACCGCGTGCCGTCACTATCCTTAAATTTGCGTCCACCATTCGTGAAAGTATGGTGGCCCGGGCCGCCACGCCCGTCCCAGAACGCGCAACGAAAAGAGCCCCGGGAGGACCGGGGCTCGGTGGGTCTGCGCTGTGGGCCGACGAGGATGGGCGCAGTCCCTGTCCGATCAGACAGCGCAGTGGACAGAAAGTTCCTCCGCAAAGGCGTGCTGCAACGCCGCATTCGGCGCAGGCGGCGGGCGGTGGCCGTGTTATCGTCTACGGGCGGATGGGCATTCGGACGCGGCCAGGACCCCTGGCGGTTGTCTCGCAAATTGTCCCATTGCTATAATTCCGCGGCTCGACGGACGCGAAGACGTCCTCAATCCACCACCAATTGCAGGATTTTCTGTGCTGAACTCCGTTGATGCGGGTCGGCGGCTGATGCTGCGCGCAGCGATTTACCCGCTGGTGGCGGTGGCCGTGGTGTCCCTGCTGTTCCTGCTGCTGGGACCGAAATACGCGATGGGCGCCGCCGCAACCGGGCTGGCGACCGTGGCAGGGGGATGGCTGGCCGCACGCACCGCGCTCAATGGCGGCGTGCAGGCGGCGGGTTCGGCGCTGGCGCGGTTGATCGTGGCCATGGTGCTGAAGTGGGTGTTGGTGTTCGCGGTGCTGGCGCTGGGCTTTGCCTGGTGGCGGTTGCCTCCTCTGGCCCTGTTGGCGGGTATCGCCGTCGGGCTGATGTTCCAGGTTCTGGCTCTGGCCAGGCGTTGATCGAATCAAGAAAAGGCTCAGGACTCATGGCGGGCGAGGCACTAACCCCTACCTCCTACATCCAGCACCACCTCAAGAACCTCACTTTCCAGGTGCAGGAAGGCGGGTTCTGGCAGTTGCACGTCGACACCCTGGTGATGTCGCTGCTGATGGGCCTGCTGATGGTGTTCGGCTTCTGGCTGGCCACGCGCAAGGCCACCGCCGGCGTGCCCGGCAAGTGGCAGGCGTTCGTGGAGATCCTGCTGGAGTTCGTCGACCGCCAGGCCAAGGACACCTACCACGGCACCAGCAAGCTGGTGACCCCGATCGCGATCACCCTGTTCTTCTGGATCCTGATGATGAACCTCATCAAGATGATCCCGGCGGACTTCATCGCCAAGCCGCTGGAACTGCTTGGTGTGCATGCGTGGAAGCCGGTGCCCACCGCCGACGTCAATGCCACCCTGGGCATGTCGATCAGCGTGTTCTTCCTGATGCTGTTCTTCTCGCTGCGCTCCAAGGGCGTGGGCGGGATGACCAAGGAATTCCTCACCGCGCCGTTCGGCAAGTGGATGCTGCCGTTCAACCTGATCCTCAATATCGTCGAATGGCTGAGCAAGCCGGTGTCGCTGGCGATGCGACTGTTCGGCAACATGTTCGGCGGCGAGATCGTGTTCCTGCTGATCTGGGTGCTGGGCGGTGCCGGCATCCTCGGTGCGCTGGCCGGCGGCGCGTTCGGCTTCGGCTGGATGCTGTTCCACCTGCTGGTGATTCCGCTGCAGGCGTTCATTTTCATGATGCTGTCCATCGTGTACCTGAGCCTGGCGGAAGACAGCCACTGACGTTTCTGTTTCACGCGTTCTAAGCAACCCTTCGTTCGATTCACCATCCTCAAGCAACTTTGTTCCTGGAGAAAACCATGTACTTCGCCGTCCTGACCAACCTCGCCCAAGTCCAGAGCTCCACCGTCCTCGCCGTCGGCATCATGATCGGCCTGGCCGCGCTGGGCGCCGGCCTCGGTCTGGCCATCATGGCCGGCAAGTTCCTGGAATCGGCCGCGCGCCAGCCGGAACTGATCCCGGTGCTGCAGGTCCGCATGTTCATCACCGCCGGCCTGATCGACGCCGCGTTCATCATCAGCGTCGCGGTCGGCCTGCTGTTCGCGTTCGCCAACCCGATGATCGGCGAGTTCGTCGCGCGTCTGCCGCAGGGCGGTTGATCCCGTCGTACCGGCGTGCGGTCGCCATCGGCGGCCGCCGCTACGGATGAAGGTTCGGACGCGTCGCCGTGCTGGCGGCGCGTCCACCCCGTCACCATTGGCTGAGCGTACCCCATGAATATCGGTCTCACCCTCTTTGCCCAGGCGCTGGCGTTCGCCGGTCTGATCTGGATCGTCGCGACCAAGATCTGGCCGCCGCTGATGCAGGCCATCGAAGAGCGCCAACAGAAGATCGCCGAAGGCCTGGCCGCCGCCGATCGCAGCCAGAAGGATCTGGCGCAGGCGCAGGAAAAGGTCAACGAAGCGTTGAAGGATGCCCGCATCAAGGCCAACGAGATCATCGATCAGGCCCATGCGCGCGCCAACCAGATCGTCGAGGCGGCCAAGCACGAGGCGATCGTCGAAGCCACCAGGCAGAAGGAACTGGCCCAGGCCGAGATCGACGCCGCGGCCAACCGCGCGCGCGAAGACCTGCGTCGCCAGGTGTCGCTGCTGGCGGTGAGCGGCGCCGAGAAGCTGCTCAAGCGCGAAATCGACGCCAACGCCCACAAGGCGCTGCTCGACGAGCTGGCGGCGGAGATCTGAGATGAGCCAGGCCCTCACACTGGCGCGTCCCTACGCTCGCGCCGCGTTCGCCGCGGCCAGCGACGCCGGCAAGCTCGCGCCCTGGTCGCAGGCGCTGGCGTTCTCCGCCCAGGTCGCCGCCGACCCGCGCGTGGCCGCGCTGCTGCACAACCCGCTGCTGCAGCGGGAGCAGGCGGTGTCGCTGCTGGCGCCGGAGGCGGCCGACGAGCAGTACCAGCGCTTCCTGAGCCTGCTGGCCGAAGGCCAGCGGCTGCCGCTGCTGCCGGAGATCGCCGGGCTGTACGACCAGCTGCGGGCCGAGGCCGAGCGCGTGGTGCAGGCCAACGTGACCTCCGCGACGGCGCTGAGCGATGCCGAGGTGGCCTCGCTGAAGGTGGCGCTGAAGCAGCGCTTCGGCCGCGAGGTCGAGATCACCACGGCGGTGGACGCTTCGCTGATCGGCGGCGCGGTGATCGACGCCGGCGACGTGGTCATCGACGGTTCGTTGAAAGGCAAGCTGTCGCGTCTGCAATCCGCACTGGCCCACTAAGAAACGGGAATGGCGAATAGAGAGGAGAGAACCCGGCCCGGCGGCGACGCCACCCGCGATTCCCGATTCCCCATTCCCGATTCTCAAAGAAGCTAACCACACGTCGCCATCCGCCGCTGCGCGATGGACGATCCGAAGGAAACCAAGATGGCAACCACGCTCAACCCCTCCGAAATCAGCGAACTGATCAAGAACCGCATCGAGCAGGTCAAGCTGGCCGCGGAGTCGCGCAACGAAGGCACGGTCACCAGCGTGTCCGACGGCATCGTGCGCATCTTCGGCCTGGCCGACGTGATGCAGGGCGAAATGATCGAACTGCCGAACGACACCTACGCCCTGGCGCTGAACCTGGAGCGCGACTCGGTCGGCGCCGTGGTGCTCGGCGACTACGAGAACCTGCGCGAAGGCGACGTGGCCAAGACCACCGGCCGCATCCTGGAAGTGCCGGTCGGCAAGGAATTGCTGGGCCGCGTGGTCAACGCGCTGGGCGAGCCGATCGACGGCAAGGGCCCGCTGGGCACCAGCCAGACCGCGCCGGTGGAGCGCGTGGCGCCGGGCGTGATCTGGCGCAAGTCGGTCGACCAGCCGGTGCAGACCGGCTACAAGTCGGTCGACGCCATGATCCCGATCGGCCGCGGCCAGCGCGAGCTGGTCATCGGCGACCGCCAGACCGGCAAGACCGCGCTGGCCATCGACGCGGTGATCAACCAGAAGAACACCGGCATCAAGTGCGTGTACGTGGCGATCGGGCAGAAGGCCTCGACCGTCGCCAACATCGTGCGCAAGCTGGAAGAGAACGGCGCGCTGGCGCACACCATCGTGGTCGCCGCGACCGCTTCCGAATCGGCGGCGATGCAGTACATCAGCGCCTACGCCGGCTGCACCATGGGCGAGTACTTCATGGACCGCGGCGAAGACGCGCTGATCGTGTACGACGATCTGTCCAAGCAGGCCGTGGCCTACCGCCAGATCTCGCTGCTGCTGAAGCGCCCGCCGGGCCGCGAAGCCTACCCGGGCGACGTGTTCTACCTGCACAGCCGCCTGCTGGAGCGCGCCGCGCGCGTGTCCGAGGAGTACGTGGAGCAGTTCACCAAGGGCGAGGTCAAGGGCAAGACCGGTTCGCTGACCGCGCTGCCGATCATCGAGACCCAGGCCGGCGACGTGTCCGCGTTCGTGCCGACCAACGTGATCTCGATCACCGACGGCCAGATCTTCCTGGAAACCGACCTGTTCAACGCCGGCATCCGCCCGGCGGTGAACGCCGGTATCTCGGTCTCGCGCGTCGGCGGCGCCGCGCAGACCAAGATCATCAAGAAGCTCTCCGGCGGCATCCGCATCTCGCTGGCGCAGTACCGCGAGCTGGCGGCGTTCGCGCAGTTCGCCTCGGACCTGGACGAAGCCACCCGCAAGCAGCTCGAGCGCGGCCAGCGCGTCACCGAGCTGATGAAGCAGAAGCAATACATGCCGATGTCCATCGCCAACCAGGCGCTGTCGATCTACGCGGTCAACGAGGGCTACCTCGACGACGTGCCGGTCAACAAGCTGCTGGCGTTCGAAGAGGGCCTGCACGCCCACTTCGCCAACACCCAGGGCGAGCTGATCGCCAAGGTCAACGATACCGGCGACTGGAACGGCGACATCGAAGCCGCGTTCAAGAAGGGCATCGGCGAGTTCAAGACCACGGGCAGCTGGTAAATCAGTTGCCGGGAATCGGGAATAGAGAATAGGGAATCGTAGGAGCGGGATCCGGGCTTGCCCATTCCCGATTCTCCATTCCCCATTCCCACGAAGCGAGCAAAGCGAGCGAGAGCATGGCAGGCGGACGCGAAATCAAATCCAAGATCAAGAGCGTGCAGAACACCCGCAAGGTGACGCGCGCGCTCGAGATGGTCTCGGCCTCCAAGATCCGCAAGGCGCAGGATCGGATGAAGACCTCGCGTCCGTACGCGCAGGCGATGAAGCAGGTGATCGGGCATCTGGCGCAGGCCAGCACCGATTACACGCATCCGTTCCTGGTGCAGCGCGAGTCGGTCAAGCGCGTCGGCTACATCGTGATCTCCTCCGATCGCGGCCTGGCCGGCGGCCTGAACAACAACCTGTTCCGCAAGATGCTGGGCGAAGTGCGCCAGTGGCAGGACCAGGGCGCGGGCGTGGACGTGGTCACCATCGGCCAGAAGGCCTCGGTGTTCTTCCGCCGGATCAAGGTGGACATGGTCGGCAGCGTCAGCCACCTCGGCGACCTGCCGCAGCTGGAGCAGTTGATCGGCGTGATCAAGGTGATGCTGGACGCGTTCACCGAAGGCAAGCTGGACCGCGTGTATCTGGTCTACAACCGCTTCGTCAACACGATGACGCAGAAGGCCAGCTTCGACCAGTTGCTGCCGCTGCCGGCGGCCGAGAGCCAGGTCGCGCACCACGACTGGGACTACCTGTACGAACCCGATGCCGCGAGCGTGCTCGAGCACGTGATGACGCGCTACATCGAGTCGCTGGTGTACCAGGCGGTGCTGGAGAACGTGGCGTCCGAGCATGCGGCGCGCATGGTCGCGATGAAGGCGGCCAGCGACAACGCCAGCAAGCTGATCAGCACCTTGCAGTTGGTCTACAACAAGGCGCGTCAGGCTGCGATCACCCAGGAAATTTCCGAAATCGTCGGCGGCGCAGCCGCTGTGTAGCCGGGAATGGGGAATGGAGAAACGGGAATGGTCGAAGCAGCAGCGCTTGATCTTCCCATTCCCGATTCCCCGTTCCCCATTCCCGACACCAGATTCGCATAGACATTAGTGGAGTTATCCAAATGAGTCAGGGCAAGATCGTTCAGATCATCGGCGCGGTCGTCGACGTCGAATTCGCGCGTGCCGATGTGCCGAAGGTGTACGACGCACTGAAGGTCGACGGCACCGCCATCACGCTGGAAGTGCAGCAGCAGTTGGGCGACGGCGTCGTGCGTACGATCGCCCTCGGCTCCACCGACGGCCTCAAGCGCAACCTGGTCGCCACCAACACCGGCCGTGCGATCTCGGTGCCGGTCGGCGCCGGCACGCTGGGCCGCATCATGGACGTGCTGGGTCGTCCGATCGACGAGGCCGGCGACGTGCAGGCCACCGACCATTGGGAAATCCACCGCGCGGCGCCGACCTACGAAGACCAGTCCTCGGCCACCGAGCTGCTGGAGACCGGCATCAAGGTCATCGACCTGATGTGCCCGTTCGCCAAGGGCGGCAAGGTCGGCCTGTTCGGCGGCGCCGGCGTCGGCAAGACCGTCAACATGATGGAACTGATCAACAACATCGCCAAGGCGCACTCGGGTCTGTCCGTGTTCGCCGGCGTGGGCGAGCGTACCCGCGAGGGCAACGACTTCTACCACGAGATGAAGGACTCCAACGTCCTGGACAAGGTGGCGATGGTGTACGGCCAGATGAACGAGCCGCCGGGCAACCGCCTGCGCGTCGCGCTGACCGGCCTGACCATGGCCGAGTACTTCCGCGACGAGAAGGACGCCTCGGGCAAGGGCAAGGACGTGCTGCTGTTCGTCGACAACATCTACCGTTACACCCTGGCCGGTACCGAAGTGTCGGCGCTGCTGGGCCGCATGCCGTCGGCGGTGGGCTACCAGCCGACCCTGGCCGAGGAAATGGGCGTGCTGCAGGAGCGCATCACCTCGACCAAGTCCGGCTCGATCACCTCGATCCAGGCCGTGTACGTGCCAGCGGACGACCTGACCGACCCGTCGCCGGCGACCACCTTCGCCCACCTCGACGCCACCGTCGTGCTGTCGCGTAACATCGCTTCGCTGGGTATCTACCCGGCGGTGGATCCGCTCGATTCGACCAGCCGCCAGCTGGACCCGAACGTGATCGGCCACGAGCACTACGACACCGCCCGCCGCGTGCAGTCCACCTTGCAGAAGTACAAGGAACTGAAGGACATCATCGCGATCCTGGGCATGGACGAACTGTCCGAAGAGGACAAGCAGGCCGTGTCGCGCGCGCGCAAGATCGAGCGCTTCTTCAGCCAGCCGTTCCACGTGGCCGAAGTGTTCACCGGCTCGCCGGGCAAGTACGTGTCGCTGAAGGACACCATCCGCGGCTTCAAGGCCATCGTCGACGGCGAATACGACCACCTGCCGGAGCAGGCCTTCTACATGGTCGGCGGCATCGAGGAAGCGGTCGAGAAGGCCAAGAAAATGGCCGAGAAGGCCTGATCTGGACGCCGGCCGCAGGCGGCCGGCATCCGGGAATGGGGAATCGGGAATAGAGAATCGTCAAGGCGGGACAACTGGAATCTGATGCATCGCGTACTGGTTGAGAGAAGGCAGACTGCTTCTCCCCATTCCCGATTCCCGATTCCCGATTCCCGCCTCACCCAGTGAGGCACCATGAGCACCATCCGTTGCGACATCGTCAGCGCCGAGCATGAGATCTACCACGGCGACGCCACCCTGGTGGTCGCGACCGGCGAGCTGGGCGAGCTGGGCATCGCGCCCAAGCACGCGCCGTTGATCACCCGGCTCAAGCCCGGCAAGGTGGTGGTGACCACCCCGAGCGGCGAGCAGCTGGATTTCGCCATTTCCGGCGGCATCCTCGAGGTGCAGCCGCAGGTGGTGACGATCCTGGCCGACACCGCGATCCGCGCGCAGGACATCGACGAGGCGTCGGTGCGCAAGGCCAAGGAAGAAGCCGAGCGCCTGCTCGCCAACCGCGGCGAAGGCATGGACGTGGCCGAGGCACAGGCCAAGCTGGCCGAGGTCACCGCGCAGTTGCAGGCGCTGGAGCGCCTGCGCAAGAACCTCAAGCACTGAGTTCACCGCCCCGCGGCCTGATGGCCGCATGCGACAACGCCGGCGTTTGCCGGCGTTGTCGTGTCTGGGAGATGGGGGTCTCCTTCGCACGCCACCTCTGCGTGCATGTGGGGGATCACCTCGCGGATCCGGCTTGCCGCTCTTTGTGACGCGCAGGCGCATTGGATCGCCGCGAAGATCGCATTCCTGCGGCGTAGCCCGAGATGGAGCTGGACTGCGACGCAGCGCACGGCGCTGGCTTGCTGGTCGCTGACTCGGCCGCGCTGGCATGCGACAAGACGCGGGTGCGGTCATCGTGCGGTCGGTGGACTGCGGCAAGATGGCCGCCCGATCTGCGGTTCATCCCCCACCCGCAGACGGTTACCGGAGAACCGAGATGAGCCTGTCCGCTGCCGTTCCTCGTCCCTGCATGCATGCGCTGACCGCCGTGCTGGCCGGCGCCCTGTTGATGGGATGCGCATTGCCCGCACGCAGTGCCACCCCACTGGAGCCGCTGCTGGATCGCATCGTCGAGCGCAATGCGATCGGCGACCAGGTGGCGCTGAGCAAGTGGGACAGCGGCAAGCCGGTGCTGGATGCCACGCGCGAGGCCGCGGTGCTGGCCAGCGTGCGCGATCAGGCGCCGGCCCACGGCGTGGATCCGGACGATGCGGCGCGTTTCTTCGGCATGCAGATCGAATCCAACAAGCTGGTGCAGTACGAACTGCTGTCGCGCTGGCACCTGCGCGGCCGCGCGCCCAACAGCCCGCGCCCGGACCTGACCGCACTGCGCGCGCGCCTGGACCAGCTGCAGGGCGAGATGCTGGACGCGTTGCAGGCCAGCGCGGCGGTGCGCCAGGCCCCGGACTGCCCGGCCACGACCGCGCGCGCGGCCGAGGCCTATGCGCTGCGCTGGCAGCTGGACCAGTTGCACCGCACGGCACTGGTGCGCAGCCTGGGCGATTTCTGCCGCTGAGTCGTCGGTAGCGGGGCCGATGGCGCGTTGCCTGCGCCCAACGGGGCGCTGAAGCCGATTTGGCGCTCTGCAGGCCCGATCCGCGCTGGCCGTCTAGGCTTCGCTCGTCGCGACTGAAGTCGCTCCCACATGGATGCTCCCGGCATACGTTAGGTCTTTTGTGGGAGGGGCTTCAGCCCCGACAGCCGGCGCCGATCGCGCGCAGCGGTGCCGCCTGCCTGCCGTGCTCGCCAGCGCTAGCGATACACCAACTGCCGTCCCAGGAAGAACGACACCACCGCCAGCATGCCCTCGACCAGCGGCTTGGCCAGCCAGGCCAGGCGCAGGCCCAGGGCGTGGGCGCACAGCGCCACCAGCCAGGTGCTGAGCGCGGTAAGCACCAGCCACATGGCCATGAAGCGGCCGAAGCGGCGCCAGCCCAGGCGTGCGGCGTCGTCGCTGGCGAAGGTGATGCGGCCGTTGAGCCAGAACCCGAGCAGGGCGCCGCAGACGCGGCCCAGCACGTTGCCCGGGACCGTCGGCATGCCGGCCGCGGTGGCGGCGACGAACACGCTCCAGTCGATCAGCAATTGCAGCAGGCCGATCAGCAGGAACTGGCTGCCCTGGCGCAGGAGACCCATGAACATCCGCAGGAGAAGACGATCGCGCATGCTAGCGCCTGCGGCGCCGATGTGCAGCCCGCCGCGTGTGGCGCGGTCGTGACGGCAGGCATGGCCGGCAGCCTCTAGAATTCGTCGTCCACCCGCAACGGAACCGCCCCATGAGTCTGCCCCTGCACGTCGTGATCCTCGCCGCCGGCGCGGGCAAGCGGATGAAGTCGGCCAAGCCCAAGGTGCTGCAGCCGATCGCCGGCCGGCCGATGCTGGCGCATGTGATCGAGACCGCGCGCCACCTGCAGCCGGACGCGATCCACATCGTCCATGGCCACGGCGGCGAGGCGGTGCTGGCGGCGTTCGCCGACCAGCCGGACCTGCTGTGGGCCGAGCAGGCGCAACAGCTGGGCACCGGCCACGCGGTGCAGCAGGCGATGGCGGCCGTGCCCGATGCCGCTACGGTGCTGGTGCTGTACGGCGACGTGCCGCTGATCCGCGCCGAGACCCTGACCCGCCTGCTGCATGCGCCCGGTCGCGTCGCAGTGCTGGTGGCCGAGCCGGAGGATCCCACCGGCTACGGCCGCATCGTGCGCGATGCCGCCGGCAAGGTCGCGGCGATCGTCGAGCAGAAGGACGCCGACGACGAGCAGCGGCGCATCCGCACCATCAACACCGGCATCGTCACCGCCGAGTCCACCGCGCTGAAGCGCTGGCTGGCGCAGTTGCGCAACGACAACGCGCAGGGCGAGTACTACCTGACCGACGTGTTCGCCGCCGCTGCCGCCGAGTTCACCCCGGCCGAGATGGTGCTGGTGGCCGACCCGATCGAGGCCGAGGGCGCCAACGATCCGTGGCAGCTGGCGCAACTGGAACGCGCCTGGCAACTGCGTGCGGCGCGTGCGCTGTGCGAGCAGGGCGTGCAACTGATCGACCCGAACCGCCTGGACCAGCGCGGCCGCGTGCGCGCCGGCCATGATGTGCGCATCGACGCCAACGTGATCCTGGAAGGCGAGGTGGAATTGGGCGACGGCGTCAGCATCGGCCCGTTCGTGCGCTTGAAGGACGTGGTGCTGGGGCCGGGTACCGAGGTGCGTGCGCATTGCGACCTGGAAGGCGTGGTCGCCGAGGGCGCGGTGCAGATCGGCCCGTTCGCGCGGCTGCGCCCGGGCACGGTACTGGCCGATGGCGTGCACATCGGCAACTTCGTCGAGACCAAGAAGGCGGTGCTCGGCGTCGGCAGCAAAGCCAATCACCTGACCTACCTCGGCGACGCGACCATCGGCAGCGGCGTCAACGTCGGTGCCGGGGTGATCACCTGCAACTACGACGGCGTCAACAAGTCGCAGACGGTGATCGGCGATGGCGTGTTCGTCGGCTCCAACAGCGCGCTGGTGGCGCCGCTGGAGATCGGCGACGGCGCCACCATCGGCGCCGGCTCGGTGATCACCCGCAGCGCGCCGGCCGGCAAGCTGAGCGTGGCACGCGTACGCCAGGAAACCGTCGAAGGCTGGAAACGCCCGGGCAAGCGCGACTGAGGCATGGCCGGGCGCATCCGTCTGGCGCGCGAGCAGGAGTTGGCGCGGTTGCCGGAGATCGAACGGCGCGCCGGTGCCCTGCTGCAAGGGCATCCGGCGCAGGCCGTGTTCGCGGCGCACGCGTTGGAGACGCACGCCCTACGTGCCGGATTGGCGCGCGAGCAGTTATGGGTGGCGCTGGACGAGGACGAACGTTGCGTCGGCTATCTGCTCGGCGGGCGCCTGGACGACGGCTTCCACGTGCAGCAGATGGACGTGGATCCGTGCTACGGGCGCCGCGGCCACGGTCGTGCGCTGCTGCGGCATGCGCGCGCCGCCGCGGCAGCTGCTGGTTTTCAATGCATGCTGCTGACCACCTTGCGCGACGTGCCGTGGAATGCGACGTTCTACGCCAGCGAAGGCTTCGTCGAGATGTCGCCTACGCAGTGGGGTCCGCAGTTGCGCGCGACTTGGCGACAGGAAGCCGCACTCGGTTTCCCGATGCACCTGCGGGTGGCGATGCGTTGTCCGCTGCCATCGCGCTGAGCCTCGCGGCCGGGTCGTCGATGCTGCCGGGGTAGCGCTGATACTGTATACAGATGGAAGCGCGGCAATGATGCCGCGACGGTCCAATCCAGGGGAGATCATGAAGCGACTTGTCGTGGCGTCAGTGCTGACGCTGCTGAGTTTTCAGGCGCCGGCGTTTGAGCGCGTGCATGCAAAGGTCAGCAAGTTATATTCGGAATCCAATCGATTCACCCTCGTCGTCGCCGATAGCGATATTCCGCAGCAATGCGGCGGTGTGTTCTATGAGGTCTACCGCGACGAAGCGACGCCCCACTTCAAGGAACTGTATTCGCTCGCCCTGGCTGCGTTCACCAGCAAGGCCAATGTCGAGATCGTGGTCAAGGGCTGCGCCGACGTCGATCGCGCCGTGATCGACCACATGGCGATCTACTGAGCCACTGCGCCCGACGTGTCCTGGGTGCGCGCCGCTGAACCGCAGCGCTTTTGCTTGAGCGGAACGTAGCGCGACGGTCACGGCTTGGCTAGGTGCGCTCATGCTCTTCGGGTCCCGGGTCCCGGCGCTCAATCCCCAATCCCCAATCCCGAAAAAAATCAGCCCCGCTCCCCCTGTGGCAACTGCACCGTCACGCACAGTCCGCCTTCGTCGCGGTTGTGCAGCGACAGGCGGCCGCCGTGGGCTTCGACGATCTCGCGGGTCAGGGCCAGGCCCAGGCCGGTGCCGTTGCGCTTGGTCGAGTAGAACGGCATCAACGCGTTGTGCAACACCGCCTCGTTCATGCCGCTGCCGCGGTCCAGTACTTCCAGGCGCAGCCAGTCCGGGCGGGTGGACACGCGCACGCGCACGCCATCGGCCGGCGTCTGCCCCTCGGGCAGGGATTCGTGGGCGTTCTTGACCAGGTTGAGCAGGGCCTGCTGCAGTTGCGCCGGATCGACCCGGCTGTGCAGGTCCGGCGATTCCAGGTCCAGCGCGAACGGAATCTGCTGCTGCAGCCCGGCCAGGAACTGCGCCCAGTGCACCGTCTGCAGTTGCGGCTGCGGCAGCTTGGCGAAGCGCGCGTAGCCGCGGATGAAGCCTTCCAGGTGCCGCGCGCGTTCCTCGATGGTGCCGAACACCTCTTCCAGCCGCTCCACCTTCTGCCGCCGCACCAGCTCGGCGCCGGAGTGCGCCAGCGAGGCGATCGGCGCCAGCGAGTTGTTGAGCTCGTGGCTGATCACCCGGATCACCTTCTTCCAGGTGTGCACTTCCTGGCGGCGCAGTTCGGCGGTGAGCAGGCGGATCAACAGCAGTTCGTGCGGGCGGCCGTTGAGATGGAAGCGGCGCTGCGACAGGTGGTAGATCTGCTCCTCCTCCGGGTCCTCGTCGCTGCCTTCGATGGCGAACAGGCTGTCGCCACCGCGAGAGATCGCCTCGCGCAGCGGCGCCGGCACGCCCAGCAGCAGGTCGTCCAGGCGCTGTCCTTCCAGCTTCCAGCCGCTGTGCAGCAGCTTGCGCGCGGCCAGGTTGGAGAACACCACGCGGCGCAGGCCGTCGCCGCCCTTGGAGGTGAGCAGCATCGCCACCGGGGTGTTCTGCACCATGGTGTCGAGCATCAGCTCGCGCTGCGCCAGGCCCTGGCGCTGTTCGCGCAGGATCTCGCCCAGTTGCGCGTGCGCGGCGACCATCTCGCCCAGTTCGTCGTCGCCGCGCCAGTGCACGCCGAAGTTGTATTCGCCGTCGCGGTAGCTGCTGACGGTGCCGGCCAGGGCGCGGAACAGCGAGCGCATCGGCGCGGTGGCGCGGCGCAGCGTCCACCACATCAACAGCAGCAGGGTCAGCGCCGAGGCCGTGACCACTTCCCAGCCGCGGTCCATCCAGTAGGCCAGCAGCCACGGCAGGGCGGCGGCCAGCGCCAGCACCGGCAGCAGGCGCAGGAACAGCATGACGGTGAAGGAGCGGCGCAGTTTCATTCGCGCGGGATGCCGTAGCGGTCCATGCGCCGGTACAGCGCCTGCCGGCTCATGCCCAGTTCGGCGGCGGCCTGGGCGATGACGCCGTGCGCACGGCTCAGCTCGGCCACGATGCGCTCGCGGTCGGGTTCGGCAGCGGCGGCCGTGCGCGGCGCGGCGGGCTTGGGCAGGTTGAGGTCGGCGGCCTCGATCTGCGCGCCGCCGGCCAGCAGTTCGGCGCGCTGCACCACGTTGCGCAGTTCGCGCACGTTGCCGGGCCAGGCGTGGCGCTGCAGCGCCTGGCAGGCGCCGGCCGACAGCGGCTTGTCGCCGGAGAGGAAGTGTTCGGCCAGCGGCACGATGTCGCCGGGGCGCTCGGCCAGCGCCGGCAGCGACAGTTCCACCGCGTTGAGCCGGTAGTACAGGTCCTCGCGGAAGCTGCCGTCGCGGATCATCGCGGTCAGGTCGGCATTGGTGGCGCTGATCACCCGCACCTTGACCTGCCGCTCGCGGTTGGAGCCGAGCCGTTCGAACCGGCCGGTCTCCAGCACCCGCAGCAGCTTCATCTGCCCGGCCAGCGACAGGTTGCCGATCTCGTCCAGGAACAGCGTGCCGCCGTCGGCGGCCTCGAACTTGCCCTCGCGCACCTTGTTGGCGCCGGTGTAGGCGCCGGCCTCGGCGCCGAACAGCTCGGCCTCGATCAGTTCGGCCGGGATCGCGCCGCAATTGAGCGCCACGAACGGGCCGCGCCGTACCGAGGAGTTGGCCTGGATGATCTGCGCGATCTTCTCCTTGCCGCTGCCGTTGGGGCCGGTGATCAGCACCGGCAGTTCCGAGCGCGCCACCTGGCAGGCCAGCGCGATCGCGCGCTCGCTGGCGGGATCGGCGAACACCGCGCCGCACAGGTCGTAGCGCTGCGCCAATTGCTGGCGATGGCGGCGCTCGCCGTCGCGGCGGCGTTCCAGTTCGCGTCGTGTCTCAGACAGCTCCAGCAGGTTGTTGACCGTGGTCAGCAGCTTGCGGTCGTCCCAGGGCTTGGCCAGGTAGTCGGCGGCGCCGGCCTTGACCAGTTCCACCGCGCTGCTGAGTTGGGTCCAGGCGGTCAGCAGGATCACCGGCAGATCCGGATGGCGCGTGCGGATCGCCTCGAACAGGGCCACGCCTTCCTCGCCGGAGGTAGTGTCGGCGGTGAAGTTCATGTCCTGCAGGACCAGGTCGATGTCGCCCTCGCCCAGGCGCTGCAGGCCGGCCTGCGGGCTGTCGGCATGGACGGTGTCGATGTCGTGCAGGGAGAACAGCACTTCCAGCGCGGTGGCGACCGCAGGGTTGTCGTCGATGATCAGCAGGCAGGGCATCGTGCACCTTGGGCGCGGGATGGCGCGCCGTCGAAGAAAAACGGACCAGTCGGCATCATCGCAGTCTGCGTGGAGATTGTCGTGCCTGCGTGCATCGGCGCCTCAGACACTGCGCGTGGCCACCGCCGGCGGCACCGCTGCGGCGCGACGTGCGGGCGCCAGGATCGCCAGCTGGCCGAGCAGCAGGAGCGCCGCAGCGACGGTCGGCAGGTAGCCCAGCGGCAGGCGTGGCAGGTCGTAGCGCTGCAACAGCGCTTGATTGAGCAGCAACGCCAGCACCATGCCCACGGCGCTGCCGGCGCTCACGATCAGCAGGTTTTCGGTCTGGAAATGGCGCAGGATGTCGCGACGGGTCGCGCCGATGGCGCGGCGGATGCCGATCTGGCGCGTGCGTTGCTGCACCCAGAAACTGGCCAGCCCGCCGATGCCCAGGGCGGTCACGAACAACAGGCCCGTGGTCGCCGCGAGCAGCAACCCGATCATGGTGGCATCGCGCTGGAAATAGCGCTGCCGCAGCTGGGCGTAGCTGCGGCGCCCTTCGGCCGGAATCAGCCGCAGCGGTCCTGCCTGTGCCAGCGCGTCGGCCGCCGCGGCCAGGATCCGTTCGCGGTCCTGCGGCGCGCTGCGCAACAGGTACTGCACCTGGTTGCCCGCGGGCAACTGCGGCGATAGCGTGGCCAGATGGTCGACCGCTGCGCCGCGCAGCGTCGTGCGCAGCAGATCGTCGACGACGCCGACGACGACGGCGCCCTGGACTACGCCATACAGCGTTTTGCCGACCGCAGGTTGACCTGGCCACAGTTGCCGCGCCAGCGCGCGGGTGACGATCACGGCGCTCGGTGTGGCGGTGGAATATTCGTCGGCATGGAAGTCGCGGCCGGCGATCAGGTGGGCGCCCATGGCCTGCACGAAACCGGGCGAGCCGCTGTAGTACGTGGCCTGGATGCACCCTGTATCGTCCATCGACTGCCGCGCCATCGCGCGGTCCAGCGTCTGCCGGTCGGGGCAACCGCCATAGTCGTTGGCGCCGCCGGACAGCGGCAGGCTGAAGCCGATCGCGGCGGCCGCGGCGACACCGGGAATGCTGCGCAACGCCCGCAGATCGGATTGCTGCTGGGCCAGCGCATTGCCATCGCTCTGGACGCCGCGAACCGAGATCAGCGCCAGTTCTTCCTCGGGCAAGCCGCTGGAGACCCGCAGACGTTCGATGCGCCCACCGATCAGGAACACGGCGTTGGCGACGAAGGCGCAGGTCAGTGCGACCTGCAGGGCCAGCAGCGCGGCGGTCAGGCGGTGATGCTGCAGGCTGGAGAGGATGGGGCGGATCGGCAGATTCATGTCAGGTCCTTGATCTGCAGGGCGGGGTTGATCCGGCTGGCCCGCCAGGCGGGCAGCAGGCCCGCCAGCAGGGCGGCGATCACCGCCAGTGCTACGGTGGCGAGCAGCATCTGCAGGTCCATCCGCGCCAGCCTGGCGTAGTCGTCCGGGCGCTGGCGCACGCTCCACAGACCCAGTTCGGCGATCGCGATGCCAACGGCGCCACCGAGCAATCCGATCAGCGCGGCCTCGCTGCCGAACTGCAGGAACACGTGGCCGCGGCGGGCACCGAGCGCGCGTCGCACGCCGATCTCGCCACCGCGACGCAGGAATTTCGCCAGCAGCAAGGCGATCACGTTGACCAGGCAGATCCACAGGAAGCCCAGCGCCAGCAGCGTCTGCAGGCGCACATCGTCGGGCACCATCCGCAAATGGTGCAGCCAGTCCATCAACGCATACAGGCGCGCCCGCTCCGGCGGCCGCTGGAAGCGGCCGCTGGCGTGCTGTGTCGCGGCGTAGTCGTAGAGCAGGCGCTGGTAGGCGGCGACCTGTTGCGGCGTGTCCAGGCGCACCCAGAACTGCAGCCAGCTGGTCGAGGGATCCTTGCGTCGCGCCGCGTCGTCGCCGTTGAAGCTGTTCCAACTGCTGATGTTGCTGTTGACGTCCAGCGCCAGTTCCATCGCGGTCGACAGGGGCAGGAAGAAATCGTCGCGCTGCCCGAAACTGCCCTTGCTGCCCGGGTCGGCGTAGAACAGCGGTTGCGGATCCCAATCGCCGGTCACGCCGATCACCTCGAAGCCGATGCGCTTTTCCCCGAGCGCCACCCGCTGGCCGACCGGATCGCGCGCGCCGAACAGGGTGTCGGCCAGGGTGCGGCTCAGCACGATGACGCGGGCGTGGCTCCGGTCGTCCGCCACGCTCCAGCCGTGGCCGCGCTGCAAGGGGATGCCGAACACGGCGAAGAATCCGGCGCTGGTGTAGCGGCCGCTCAGGTCGAGCGGCGCTTGCGTCGCACGCGGCGGCCACAGCAAGATCTGCCCGCCGGCCATCGCCGCCTGCGGCGTCGTGGGTGCGGCGCGCAGCAGCGCCATGGCGTCGGGCCAGGTGAGGTTGTCGGCCGGATCGCCCCACTCCTGGTTGTCCGGGTAGCTGCTCGGCAATGGATCCAGATGCGGGGTGTAGAGCGCAGCGCTCCTGTCCGGCAGCGGGTCGCGCGACATCACGTGCAGCACCGTCAGCATGGTCATGCTCGCGCCGATGCCCAGGCCGATCGCCAGCACCATCAGCGCGGTGGCGATCGGCGTGCGCCGCAGGCTGCGCCAGGCCAGCAGCAGATAATGGTTCAGCATCCTGCCTCTCCTCGTTTGGACGGTGGCCGCGTTCGCTCAGACACTGCGCGTGGCCACCGCCGGCGGCACCGCCGCGGCGCGGCGTGCGGGCGGCAGCACCGCGAGCTGGCCGAGCAGCCACAGCACCACCGCGCCGACCGGCAGGTACCACAGCGGCAGCCGCGGCAGTTCGTAGGCGCTCATCAGGTACAGGTTGGCGGCGTAGGCCAGCAGCATGCCGAGCACGATGCCGGCGCTGGCGAGCAGGAAGTTCTCCAGCTGGAAATGCCGCAGGATTTGCGTGCAGGTAGCGCCGAGCGCGCGGCGGATGCCGATCTGCTTGGTGCGCTGCTGCACCCAGAAACTGGTCAGGCCGACGATGCCCAGGGCGGTGACCAACAGCAGCAGGACGCAGACGCCGACCAGGAGCCAGGCCATCGCCTGGTCGTCGCGGTAGTAGTCCGCGCGTGCCTGCTGCAAGGTCCGGGCGCCGTTCACCATGCGCCGTGGACCGTGTTGCGCCAGCGTCGCCTTGGCTTGTCGCAACACTGCCTCGCGCTGCGCCGGATCGCGCACGCGCAGCAGGTAGGTGCCGCGATCGTAGGGAACGTTCACCGGGAACAGCATCGTGTCCTCGTAGTGGCCGACGTTCCCTCCTTCGCGGGGTTGCACCAGGCGTTGCACCACGCCGACGACGCGGTGTTCGCCGTAGACGTAGATGGTGCGGCCCACCGCGTTCTGGCCGGGGAACAGGCGTTGCGCCAGCGACTGGCTGAGGATGACCGAGGGCGGGATGCGCTTGGCCACCGGATCGCGCAGTTGCGCGTCGTCGATGAACTCGTCGTCCGCGAAGCGGCGCCCTGCGACCAGATGCAGCCCCAGGGTATCGAGCAGCCGCGCGTCGCCGAAGTACTGCACCGCGTGCAAGGTGCTGCGTTCCTGGTCCGGGCGCAGCGACACGCCGCTGTAGCCGAGCGAATCGCCGAACAGCGGCTGGTTGATAATGCTGGCCTCGCGCACACCCGGAATGCGGCGCAGCGCGTCCAGGTCGGCGCGGGTCTGCGCTGCGCCATTGCCGTCGCTGACCACGCTGCGGCTGCGCAGTTGCACCAGTTCCTGCTCGGCAGCACCGCTGGGCCGCTGCATGCGCTCGAGCCGCTGATCGATCAGGAACAGCGCGTTGCAGACGACGGCGCAACTGAAGGCGATCTCCAGCACGATCAGGCCGGCGGCGACGCGGTGCTTGCGCAGACTGGAGAGGATGGGATGGAGGGACACGGTGGGAGTTCCTGGCGGAGAGGGCGCGCGCGGCGCGTCATTGCGACTTGAGCTGCAGGGCGGTGGACACGCGCATCGCCTGCCAGGCCGGCAGCAGGCCGGCGAGCAGCGCGCTGCCCAGGCTCATCGCCAGGGCGAGCAGCAGCATGCGGCCGTCCAGGTGCGCCAGCGCGGCGTAGTCGGCCGGCTGCTGCCGTACCAGCCAGGTGCCGATCCAGGCCAGCAGCAGGCCGCCGGCGCCGCCGGCCAGGCCGATCGCCGCCGCTTCGATCAGGTGCTGGGCGAAGATCGTCCGCCGCGAGGCGCCGAGCGCGCGGCGCACGCCGATCTCGCCGCTGTGGCGCAGGAACTTGGCCAGCATCAGCCCGGCGGTGTTGAGCAGGCAGATGCCCAGGAACGCCAGTGCCAGCCCCACCTGCAGACGCACGTCGGAGGGCACGGCGTGGTTGCGGTCCAGCCAGGTCATCACGTCGCTGAGGCGGATGTCCGGCGGATGGCGGAAGCGTCCCGCGTCGCGCTGCTGCCGCGCATAGGTCTGCAGCGCGTCCAGGTAGGCGGCGCGCTTGCCGGGGCTGTCCAGTTCCACCCAGTACTGGATCCAGGCGCAGGGGGCGTTCGCGCTGGTCCTGTTGCCGGCATGGTCGCCCCAGCAGGACATCGAGCCGCTGACGTCCAGGTCCAGGTCGCGCGCGGTGGAGAACGGCACGAACACGTCCTCGCTGTCGCCATATTCGGTGTTGGTCAGGTCGTAGAAGCGCGGGTTCATGTCCCAGACGTCGATCACCCCGACCACCCGCAGCACGGCATCGCCGAGCTGGAGCTGGCGGCCGACACTGTCCACGTCGCCGAACAGCTGGGTATTGAGCCGCCGCGAGATCACCGCGACACGTGCGCGCCGGGCATCGTCGTCCGCGGTCCAGGCGTGGCCGTAGCGCATCGGCACGGCGAACATCGGGAAGAAGTCGGCGCTGGTGTAGCGCGCTTCGGCGCCGAACGGGGTCAGCTGCGGCTGCGCCGGCACGACCGTCACGCTGCCGGCCGACATCATCGCCTGGCGGTCGCCGCGCCGGTCGCGCAGCAGCGCCTCGGCATCGCGGCGGGTCAGTTGCTGCGGGTCGGTGTCGTTCGGATCGTAACGGTCGTCCGGTTCGACGTTGAGTTCGACGTTGAACAGCTGCCCGCTCTTGCCGGGAATGGGATCGGCCGCCAGCACGTGGAACACGGTCAGCGTGGTCATCGATGCGCCAATGCCGACCGCGATCGCCAGCACCATCAGGGCGGTCAGCAGGCGGTTGCGACCGAAGCTGTGCAGCGCCAGTTTGCAGTAGTAGCCGAACATCGTGGCGTCCTGGAGAAGGGGGCGGTGGCGGGCGATGGAAGGACGGGATCAGAGGCTGCGGGTGGCCACGGCCGGCGGCACCGCCGCCGCGCGCCGCGCCGGCGCGAGCACCGCGCACTGGCCGAGCAGCCACAGCGTCGCCGCGCCGAGCGGCAGGTAGGACAGCGGCAGCCGCGGCAGTTCGTACCGGCCCATCAGCCACTGGTTGATCGCGTACGCCAGCAGCATGCCCAGCGCGATGCCGGCGCTGGTCAGCAGGAAATTCTCGGCCTGGAAGTCGCGCAGGATCTGGCTGCGGGTGGCGCCGAGGGCGCGGCGGATGCCGATCTGCCGGGTGCGCTGCTGCACCCAGAAACTGGCCAGGCCGACGATGCCCAGCGCGGTGACCACCAGCAGCAACACGCACACCGCGCCGAGCAGCCACACCATGGTGCGGTCGCCCTGGAAGTAGGCGTCGCGGATCTCGCTGTAGGTCTGCTGATCGAGCACCAGCCGGCTGCTGTCCACCTGCATCAGCGCCGCGGTCGCCGCGGCGAGCACGGCCTGGCGTTGCGCCGGGTCGCGCACGCGCAGCACGTACAGCCCGTCGGTGTAGGGCATGCGCAGCGGAATCAGCAATGCGTAGGGCGCCTGCGCCGGGCCGACCAGGTCCGGGTTGGGGCGGGCCAGGGCGTCGACGATGCCGACCACCTGCGCCGGCACGGTGCCGCGGTAGACGGTCCTGCCCAGCGCGTTCTGTCCGGGAAACACCTTCTCCGCCGCCGCCCGGTTGAGGATGACCGCGCCGCCGGCGTTGCGCAGGCGCTCGTCGTTGCGCAGGGCGTCCAGGTCCAGGTATTCGTCGGCGCGGAAATCGCGCCCGGCGATCAGGCGCAGGCCCAGCGTGCGCAGCGTGGCGTCCTCGGCCTTGTACTGCGCGGCATTGAGCGTGGGCCATTCCTGGGCGGGGGTCAGATTCAGGCCGACGTTCCAGGCGGCGTCCCCGAACGGCATCTGGTTGACGACGGTGGCGTTGCGCACGCCGGGCAGCGCGCGCAACGCGGCCAGGTCTTCGCGGGTGCGTGCCGCCGCGTCGACCTGCCGGCCGATGCCGCCGAGGGCGATCGTCACCAGTTCCGCTTCGGCGACGCCGCTGGCGCTGCGCAGGGTCGCGATGCGGTTGCCGATCAGGAACAGCGCGTTGCAGACGATCGCGCAGGCCAGCGCGATCTCCAGCACGATCAGCGTCGCCGCGGTGCGGTGCCGGGACAGCGTCGAGAGCATCGGACCCAGTGCCATGGCGGCGACGTTCAACGGCCGCGCCGCACCGGCGCCGCCAGGCCGATCGGGTATGGTTGCGGCCACGCAGGCGCGCGGCGCAGGAGACCGGAGGACGGCAGTGGGCGATGGTTGCGGGGCATGGCGCGCTCGATGGAAAAAAGGCCGGCCGGAGCCGGCCAAGGGGATGGATCAGGTGCTGCGGGTGGCCACGGCCGGCGGCACGTCGGCGGCGCGGCGCGCCGGCGCGAACACCGCCAGCTGGCCGAGCAGCCACAGCGCCACCGCGCCGATCGGCAGGTAGGACAGCGGCAGCCGCGGCAATTCGTACTTGCCCATCAGCCACTGGTTGATGGCGTAGGCCAGCAGCATGCCGAGCACGATGCCGGTGCTGGCCAGCAGGAAGTTCTCGGTCTGGAAGTAGCGCAGGATCTGCCCGCGGGTGGCGCCGAGCGCGCGGCGGATGCCGATCTGCTTGGTGCGCTGCTGCACCCAGAAGCTGGCCAGGCCGACGATGCCCAGCGCGGTGACCACCAGCAGCGCCACGCACACCGCGCCGAGCAGCCACACCATCGCGCGGTCGCCCTGGAAGTAGGCGTCGCGGATCTCGCTGTAGGTCTGCTGCTTGAGCACCAGCCGGCTGCTGTCGACCTTCATCAAGGCCGCGGTCGCCGCGTTCAGCACTTCCTGGCGCCGCGCCGGGTCGGTGACGCGCAGCACGTACAGGCCGTCGGTGTAGCTCAGGCGAAACGGCAGCAGCATCGCGTAGTCGATCTCGGCCAGGCCGCTGGTGGCGGTGGGCCGCGCCAGGGTCTCGACGATGCCGACCACGCGGGCGCCCACCGGCCCGGTGTACACGGTCTTGCCCAGCGCGTTCTGCCCCGGGAACATCTTTTCCGCGGTGGCGCGGTTGAGGATGATCGCGGTGCCTTTCTCCTGGATCCGCTTGTCGGTCTGCGCCGCTTCCAGATCCATGTACTCGTCGGGCGCGAAATCGCGACCGGCCACCAGCTTCAGGCCCAGGGTCTTCAGCGTGCCCTCCTCGGCCATGTACTGCGCCGCGTTCAGGGTGGGTCGCTCCTGGTCCGGGGTCAGCGACAGGCTGGTGTTCCAGGAGTAGTGCACGAACGGCACCTGGTTGAGCAGGGTGGCGTTGCGCACCCCGGGTACGGCGCGCAACGCGGCCAGGTCCTCGCGGGTGCGCGCAGCGGCGTTGACCTGCTGGCCGATGCCGCCCAGCGAGATCGTCACCAGTTCCGACTCGGCGATGCCGCTGGGCCGGTGCAGGGTCTCGATGCGGTTGCCGATCAGGAACAGCGCGTTGCACACGATCGCGCAGGCCAAGGCGATCTCCAGCACGATCAGCGCGGCGGCGGTCTTGTGCCGGCGCAAGGTGGACAGGATGGGGCGGATATCCATGGCGATGACCTTGTGAGAATGCGTGGAAGGCGCAGGGCGCGCAGGATCAGGACTTGAGCTGCAGAGCGGGGGCCACCTGGATGGCGCGCCACGACGGCAGCAGGCCGGCGAGCAGGCTGGCGCCCACCGCCATGGCGAAGGTCAGCGCCAGCATGCTCGGGTCCAGGTGCGCCAGCTTGGCGTAGCTGGCCGGCTGCTGGCGCACGGCCCACAGACCGAGCGTGGCCAGTCCCAGGCCGGCCACGCCGCCGGCCAGGCCGATGGCGCCGGCCTCCACCAGGCATTGCGCGAAGATCGCCCCGCGCGAGGCGCCGAGCGCGCGACGCACGCCGATCTCGCCGCTGCGGCGCAGGAACTTGGCCAGCAGCAGGCCGACG
>NZ_NSGT01000065.1:0-24916 GCF_009192905.1 Xanthomonas sp. LMG 12459 | reverse complement strand
GCTACTCGTGCCGGCGTACCCTCACCCCAACCCCTCTCCCGGTGGGAGAGGGGCTTGCATCACTTCTTGACGCCGGGGAAGCCCAGCTTCTCGCGCTGCGCGTAGTAGGCCTTCGCCACCGCCTGCGCCAGCGCGCGCACGCGCAGGATGTAGCGCTGGCGCTCGGTCACCGAGATCGCGCGACGCGCATCGAGCAGGTTGAAGGCGTGGCTGGCCTTGGTCACCTGCTCGTACGCCGGCAGCGGCAGCCCGACCTCGACCAGCGCCTGAGCTTCCTGCTCGCACGCGTCGAAACGGTGGAACAGTTCGGCCACATTGGCGTGCTCGAAGTTGTACGCGCTCTGCTCCACCTCGTTCTGGTGGTAGACGTCGCCGTAGGTGACCGGCGTGCCGTCGGGGCCGTAGGTCCACACCAGGTCGTAGACGTTGTCGCAGTTCTGCAGGTACATGCACAGCCGCTCGAGACCATAGGTGATCTCGCCCAGCACCGGCTTGCACTCCAGGCCGCCGGCCTGCTGGAAGTAGGTGAACTGGGTGACTTCCATGCCGTTGAGCCACACCTCCCAGCCCAGGCCCCAGGCGCCGAGCGTCGGCGATTCCCAGTTGTCCTCGACGAAGCGCAGGTCGTGCACCAGCGGATCGATGCCCAGTGCCTTGAGCGAATCCAGGTACAGCTGCTGGATGTTGTCCGGGTTCGGCTTCATCGCCACCTGGTACTGGTAGTAGCGCTGCAGGCGGTTCGGGTTCTCGCCGTAGCGGCCGTCGGTGGGGCGCCGGCTCGGTTGCACGTAGGCCGCGTTCCACGGCTCCGGCCCGAGCGCGCGCAGGAAGGTGGCCGGATGGAAGGTGCCGGCGCCCACTTCCAGGTCCAACGGTTGGATCAGCACGCAGCCGTGCTGCGCCCAGAACTGGTTGAGGGTCTGGATCAGACCCTGGAACGTGATCGGAACGGACCGGGAAACGGACATCTCGCAGGGGGCCGGTTGAGGGGTGCGCTAGTATAGCGACCGACTCGCGGGGACTTCCGCGCACCGGACCTGGACCATGGATTCGCGCCCTGCCGCGCCGCCCGCGTCGTCGCCCGCCGAGCCCACCGTGGCGTTGCCGCCGGGCCGGCTGAGCTTCGAACGCGTGGCTGCGGCGCTGCTCGCCGACGGCCTGGTCGCACCGGCCGAACGCGGCCGCGTGCAGTTCTCGGCACAGACCGCACGCACCGTCAGCGACGTGCATCCGCTGGTGCTGCTGTCCAACCTGAAACTGGCCGCCACCCGCCCGCCCGGCAGCGAACTGAGCCTGGAACGGCTGACCGAGTGGCTGGCGCAGCGCTGCGGCCTGCGTTACCTGCGCATCGATCCGACCCGGGTCGACGTGGCCGCGGTCACCGGCGTGGTCTCGCACGCCTATGCGCGCCGCCACCGGATCCTGCCGCTTGCCCTGCAGCCCGAGCGTCTGCTGGTGGCGACCAGCGAACCGCTGGCGCTGGACTGGCTCGGCGATGTGCAGCACCTGGCGCGGCGCCGCATCGAGGTGGTGGTGGTCAACCCGCTGGACCTGCATCGCTACACGATGGAGTTCTTCGGCGTGACCCGCTCGGTGCGCGGCGCCAAGGACGGGCGCACCGAGCAGAGCAGCGGCCTGCCCAGCTTCGAGCAACTGGTGGAACTGGGCCGCGGCGGCGACGTCAACGCCGACGACCACCACATCGTGCACATCGTCGACTGGCTGCTGCAGTACGCCTACGAGCAGCGCGCCAGCGACATCCACCTGGAGCCGCGGCGCGAGGCCGGGCGCATGCGCTTCCGCATCGACGGCGTGCTGCACAAGGTGCTGGAAGTACCGCCGGCGGTGATGACCGCCATCGTCAGCCGCATCAAGGTGCTCGGGCGCATGGACCTGGCCGAGCGGCGGCGCCCGCAGGACGGGCGCATCAAGACCCGCTCGCCGGGCGGGCGCGAGACCGAGATGCGCCTGTCGACCATGCCCACCGCCTTCGGCGAGAAGTGCGTGATGCGCATCTTCGACCCGGATGCCGCGTTCAAGAGCGTGGACCAGCTCGGCTTCAGCGCGCAGGAAGCGGCCGGCTGGAACGCGCTGGTGGAGCGCCCGCACGGCATCGTGCTGGTCACCGGCCCCACCGGCTCGGGCAAGACCACCACGCTGTACTCCACGCTCAAGCGCCTGGCCACGCCGGACGTGAACGTGTGCAGCGTGGAGGACCCGATCGAGATGATCGCCACCGAGTTCAACCAGATGCAGGTGCAGACCAACATCGACCTGGACTTCGCCAGCGGCGTGCGCACCCTGCTGCGGCAGGACCCGGACATCATCATGATCGGCGAAATCCGCGATCTGGAAACCGCGCAGATGGCGGTGCAGGCCTCGCTGACCGGCCACCTGGTGCTGTCGACCCTGCACACCAACGATGCGCCTTCGGCGATCACCCGCCTGCTCGACCTGGGCGTGCCGCATTACCTGGTCGCCTCCACCCTCAACGGCGTGCTGGCGCAGCGCCTGGTGCGCACCCTGTGCGGCCACTGCAAGCGCCCGCACACGCTGGAAGCGCACGAGTGGGACGCGTTGCGCGAGCCGGGCGAGGCCCTGCCCGAGGCGCTGCAACCCTATGCCCCGGTCGGCTGCCTGGAGTGCCGCCGCACCGGCTACCTGGGCCGCGTGGGCCTGTACGAACTGCTGCCGGTGACCCCGCGCCTGCGCACCCTGATCCGCGCCGACATGGACCTGGCCGGCTTCAGCCGCGCCGCCCAGGACGAGGGCGTGCGCACGCTGCGCCGCGCCGGCCTGGAAAAGGTGGCCGCCGGGCTGACCACCATCGAGGAAGTGCTGTCGGTGCTGCCGCCGCGCGAGTGAAGCGCGGGCGCTTCCCCGCCTCATGATCGCCAGTTATATGGCTATGCCGCCACCGCCGCGCGGCCTTGAACAATCCACGGCGACGGCGTCTAGAATCCCACCATGCCGTTCGCTTCTCCCGTCCGTCGCCGTGCTGCGCCCTTCCTGATCCTCGAAACCGGTGAACCGGTGGCGACGATGCGGCGCTACGGACGCTTCCCGCACTGGATCCGCGTCGCCGCCGGCCTGGCCGAGCGCGAGACGGTGGTGACGAACGTCGTCGCCGGCGAGGCGTTGCCGGCAAGGGGCGACTTCGCTGGGGTGATCGTCACCGGCTCGGCGGCGTTCGTCACCGACCGGGCCGAGTGGAGCGAACGCTCGGCGGCCTGGTTGCGCGAAGCCGCCGAGGACGGCACGCCGCTGCTGGGCATCTGCTACGGCCACCAGTTGCTGGCGCACGCGCTGGGCGGGGAGGTCGCCTACAACCCGGCCGGGCGCGAATCGGGCACGGTGGACATCGAACTGCACCCGCCCGCCGCCGAAGATCCGCTGTTCGCCGGCCTGCCGCCTCGCTTCCCCGCGCATGCCACGCATCTGCAGACGGTGCTGCGCGCGCCGTCCGGCGCCACGGTGCTGGCGCACTCGGCGCAGGACCAGTGCCACGCGTTTCGCTGGGGCGAGGCGACCTGGGGCCTGCAGTTCCATCCGGAGTTCGCCACCCACCACATGCGCGGCTACGTGCAGGCGCGCGCGGACTGTCTACGCAGCGCCGGACGCTGCGCCCGTACCATCGCCCGCGAGGTCAGCGCCGCACCGCTGGCACGCAAACTGTTGCGGCGCTTCGTTCAGCACGCACGCGGGCAGCACAGCAGCGGCCAGGCAAAACCGCGATAATCTGTGCAGTCGCCGCCGCTGTACGGCGTCCCCCACTTCGGATTGGCAATGATCGAGATTCGCAAGCTGCCGGCCTCGGCCGGCGCGGAATGGCTGTTGGCCGGCATGTCCCTGCTGCGGCGGGCGCCGTGGGCGTTGGGCCGGCTCGGACTGATCTGGGGCCTGGCGGCGCTGATCGCCCTGTTCCTGGGCGTGCTCAACCCGACCCTGGGCATGCTGGCGCAACTGCTGATGGGGCTGGCCGGGCCATTGCTGTTCGGCGGGCTGGTGTGGGCCGTGCGCGAGGTCGACCAGGGCCGCAGCGCCGAGCCGGCGCACCTGCTGCAGGGCCTGCACGGCGGTCGCACGCCGAACCTGCTGGTGGCGTTGCTGCCGCAGGTGGTGGTCGGGCTGGCGCTGGCGCTGCTGGCGGTGGTGGTGATCGGTCCGGACGGGTGGATGCAGCTGACCACGGTGATGAACAAGCTCAACGAGCTGGGCCAGTCCGGCGCGCAGCCGGATCCGCTGCAGGTGGAGCAACTGGTCGCGACCCTGCCGGCGTTGCGCATCCTGCTGTGGCTGATGCTGGTGGCGGTCGGGTTCGTGGCGGTGGCGCTGACCCTGTTCCTGTTCGCGCCGCAGGTGATGTTCGACGGCCGCAACGGTATCGCCGCCATCGGGCACGGCCTGCGCGCCTGCCTGCACAACCTGCCGGCGATGCTGGTGTTCTTCGTCCTCGCCTTCCTGGCCATGTTCGCGTTCTATTTCGCGCTGACCGTGGTGATGCTGGTGCTGCAGCTCCTTGTCGGCACCGCCGTGGCCGCGCTGGTCGCGCAGTTGCTGCTGATGGCGCTGCTGATGCCGGTCCTGGCCGGGATCGTGTACGCGGCCTGGAAGCAGATGTTCGTGCACGCCGGCGATGCAGCGCCGGCGGTGCCGCCGCCGCCCTCCAACGTCTTTGTGGCGTAGCGCCGGGATTGGGGAATCGGGAGTCGGGAATCGCTAAGAGCCACAGCAACAGCAAAAACGGCCCCTCGGGGCCGTTTTGCTGTGTGCGGCAGATTGCCGTCAAGCCGCGTGGTAATCGTGGGTATGCAGCGAACCGCTGTTCCGATTCCCTATTCCCGTGCCTCGATTCCCGGCTTCTTGGTCACCGCCGCCGCGGCGATGATGCCCAGCTCATAGAGCAGGCACATCGGGATCGCCAGCATCAGTTGCGAGACCACGTCCGGCGGGGTCAGCACGGCGGCCAGCACGAAGATGCCGACCACCGCGTAGCCGCGGCCCTCGCGCAGTTGCTGCGGGGTCACCCAGCCGAGCAGGGCCAGGATCACCAGCGCCACCGGCAGTTCGAAGCTGGCGCCGAAGGCGAAGAAGATCGCCAGCACGAAGTCCAGGTAGGCGCCGGCATCCGGGGTGAGCTGGATCACGTCCGGCTTGAACGTGGTCAGGAAGTGGAACACCGCCGGCAGGACCAGGAAGTAGGCGAAGCCGCAGCCGAGGTAGAACAGCAGCACTGCCGAGGCCAGCAGCGGCAGCGCCAGGCGCTTCTCGCGCTGGTACAGGCCGGGGGCGACGAAGGCCCAGGCCTGGTACAGCAGCCAGGGGGCGGACACGAACAGGGCCAGGAAGAACGCCAGCTTCAGCGGCGCGATGACCGCGCCGGCCGGGTGCGTGGCAATGACGCTCTGGCCCACCGGCAACTGCGCCAGCATCGGCTCGGCCAGCCAGGAGTACAGGCGCTTGGAGAAGGGCAGCAGCGCTACCACCACCACGCCCAGGCCGATCAGCGCGCGCATCAGCCGCGCGCGCAGTTCGATCAGGTGTTCGATCAGGCTGCTCTCGGCTTCCACGTTCATCGCGGCGCCTCCGGATCAATGGAGGGCGGCTGGCCGGTATGCGCCGTGGCGGTGGACGCCGGATGCGGTGCGGCCGCACCGCGCGCGGCGGCCGGCACCACGGAAGCGGCGGGCACCGTCGCGGCAGAGTGCGTGGGCAGGGGCGTGGTCGTGTCGGGAGCGTGCGGAGTCGGGGCGTCGACTGCGGCGGCTGTCGCTGGCGGCACGGTCGACGGCGCGCTGTCGGCAGGCGACACCGGCGGGTTCGGATCGATCTCGCGGCGCAGCGCCTCGGTCTGCCGCTGCAGTTCCTCGCTGCCATCGCGAAACTGGGTCTCGGCCTGGCGCAGCGAGTTCTGCACGTCGTGCAGGCTGCGCTTGAGTTCCTCGGCTTCCAGTTCGCGTTCCAGTTCCTGCTTCACCGAGTCCCACTGCGCGCGGGCGCGGCGCACCCACAATCCGGCGAAGCGCGCCGCCTTGGGCAGGCGCTCGGGACCGAGCACCACCAGGGCCACCACCGCGATCACCAGCAGTTCGCTGAATCCGATATCGAACACGCCGGCGGGGTCCCGTCAGTGCGCGTCGCGGTCGCGTTCGGCCTGGGTCTGGCGGGACGGCTCGCTGCTGCTGCGCGTCTCGTCGCCGAGCTGGCCGGCGGGCTTGTCGTCGTCGCGCATGCCTTTCTTGAATTCCTTGACCGCGTTGCCCAGATCCTTGGCGCCGCTCGTCAGCCGCTTGGTGCCGAACACCAGCAGCACGATCACCAGCACCACCAGCCAGTGCCAGATGCTAAGACTGCCCATGATCCGCTCGCAGAAAAGTCGTAAGGAACCCGCAGGATAACGCACCGCGCCGCGCCGCGTTACCTTTCCCGGCCGTGCAGGCAGGCCTGCACGACGCGATGGACAGGTGGCGTTGGGAACCGCGCTCAGCGATCGCCGTCGAGCTTCTCGGTGCGGATCTCGCCGTCGGACACCGGCTGGAAGCCCTGCTGCGCCGGTTGCGCCTGGCCCTGCAGGGGCACGGTGCTGGCAGCGGCATCGGGCGCGGCGGTCGGTTCCGGCGCGGTCTGCGGCGCCGGCATGGCCGGTGCCTGGGCGGCGGTCGGATTGCCGCTGCTGTCGGTGCCGCGGCTCTGCCGCGCGGCGTAGGTGGCTTCCTCGAGCTTGTCGCGGAAGGCGACGATGTCGTTGGACGGCCGGTTGGTGGTGCGGCCCTCGAAGATCATCCGCGGGGTGGTGTTGCTGCCGTAGGCGTTGAGGTCTGCGGCATCGTCGATCTGCAGCGCGGCGCCATCCAGGGCGACGCCGGCGAACAGGCCGCGCGCGCGCGACCACGACCAGATCTCGGCCTTGAGCTGGCCGTCGGTGGCGGCGGCGGCGTTGCGCCCGACCGGGCCGGCGGCGACGCCGGCATCGGCGCCGAGGGTGAACTTGCCGTTGACGATGTTGTCCAGGCTGCGGTCGTTGCGGAACACCAACACCACGTCGGAGGACTGCACGCCGACCTGGAAGCCGATGCTGCCGCCGGTGAGCTTGACGAACACCGGGTTGGACCAGGTGCCGTCGGGGCGCTTGACCGACATCAGGCCGTGGCCGCGGCGCCCGCCGATCACCAGGCCGGCCTTGAGCGTATCCGGGATCACCACGATGGCGCGGCCCTCGTCGAGCAGCTTGTCGGGGATGGCCTGCTCGGGAATCTTCTGGATGTCGGTCAGCACGCGCAGCGCGTTGCGGGCGCGCTCGTCCTCTTCCGGTCCGGCCACGGCGTGGCCGACGAACAACAGGGTGCTCAACAACAGGGCGAGGCGCGGCAGGAGGGGCATGGCGGGCTCCGAAATAGGTCCGCAGCAAGATACTGCAAGTGCTTGAACTTAGTCACAGGGCAATGAATCGGCAATGAGTGGTGCCGGCACCGCATGCAGGCGCCGTCGATCGCCGCGATCGAACGGATCGACACGCCGCAACGCGCGCGCTCTGCCACAATGCGCGCATGTCCGACGCACCCGAGACCGCCATCCTGGTGGTGAATCTAGGCACGCCCGAGGCGCCGACCGCGCCTGCGGTCGCCCGTTACCTGGCCGAGTTCCTTGGCGACAAGCGCGTGGTCGCGATCCCGCGGCTGTTCTGGTGGCCGCTGCTGCACTGGGTGATCCTGCCGCGGCGCTCGCCGAAATCGGCGGAGAAGTACGCCCAGGTGTGGCTGGCGGACGGCTCGCCGCTGGCGGTGTACACCCGCCGCCTGGCCGAGGGCATGCAGCGCGAGCTGCCCGGGCACCGCGTGGCCTGGGCGATGCGCTACGGCGCGCCGGCGCTGGCGCCGGCCCTGGACGCGCTGCGTGAGGCGGGCGTGCGCCGGATCGTGGTGCTGCCGCTGTACCCGCAGTATTCGACCACCACCACCGCCTCGATCGAGGATGTGGTGCAGGCCTGGCAGGCGCGCCATCCGCAGCTGCCGGTGCACCTGATCGAGGACTACCCGACCGACCCGGCCTGGGTCGCGGCTGTGGCCGACAGCGTGCGTGCGCACTGGGCGCAGCATGGCCGCGGCGAGCGCCTGTTCTTCTCCTTCCACGGCCTGCCGCAGCGCGTGGCCAACAACGGCGATCCCTACCCGCAGCGCTGCGAAGTCAGCGCGCAGGCGATCGCCACCGCACTGGGCCTGGAGGCGGGCCAGTGGGAGCTCGGCTACCAGTCGCGCTTCGGCGCCGAGCGCTGGCTGCGCCCGTACGCCGAGCCGCGGCTGTGGGAGCTTGCCGGGCAGGGGGTCAAGCAGGTGGACGTACTCTGTCCCGGCTTCGCCACCGACTGCCTGGAAACCCTGGAAGAAGTGGCGATGGGCTTCGTCGAGACCTGCGCCGAACGCGGCATGCAGGTGCGCTACATCCCCTGTCTCAACGACGCCCCGGCGCACGCGCGCGCGCTGGCGCAGCTGGCGGCCCGCGCCGCATGAGTTTGCGTGCTTTTGCCTGCCCGTCGCGGGTGGGCGCGCTGGCCGGACTGCGCAGCGGCGACCCGCAGGGCCCCAAGGCGCTGGCCTTGCACGGCTGGCTCGACAATGCCGCCAGCTTCGTGCCGCTGAGCCGACACCTGCCGCAGCTGGACCTAGTGATGCTGGACCTGCCCGGCCATGGCCACAGCAGCGACCTGCCCGATGGCGCCGAATACCTGCTGGCCAGCGCCCTGCACCCGGTGCTGGACGCGGCCGATGCGCTGGGCTGGGAGCGCTTCGTGCTGATCGGCCATTCGATGGGCGCGGCCATCGCCAGCCTGCTGGCCGCCGCGGCGCCGCAACGCATCGAGAAGTTCGTGGCGATCGAGATGCTGGGCGGCCTGGCCGAGAGCGAGGCGGGCGCGGTGGAACGCCTGCGCAACAGCGTCGCCAGTACCCGCCGTGCCACCGCCACGCCGTTGCGCGTGTTTCCCGATCTGGCCGCGCCGGTGCGGGCGCGGATGCTGGCCAACCAGCTCAGCGAGCCGGCCGCGCGGCTGCTGGTGGAACGCGGCGTGCGCGCGGTGGATGGCGGCTACGTGTGGCGCAGCGACCGCCGGCTGACCCTGCCCACCGCGATCCGCCCGACCGAGCCGCAGATGCAGGCGCTGCTGGCCGGCATCGAGTGCCCGACCGCGGTGGTGTTCGCCGATCCGGCGCAGGACATCCTGCCCGAGTCGCTGCGCCTGACGCGCGCGGCGTGCCTGCGCGACGGCCGCGTGCACACGCTGCCCGGCACCCACCACCTGCACATGGAACAACCCGCGGCGGTGGCCGCGTTGCTGCACGGCTTCCTCTGACGCAGACGCGGCGCTGACCGCGTCGCCATGCGTCTGCGCCGCCGCGACCATCGCATCCGGGCATCGCGCACGCACACTGCGACGCAGTGGGCGCCGGTGCTGCGCAGGCCGCCGCAATTGTTCCTTTCGCGGCGTCACAGTTCGACATGTTGTCGCCGTGCCGTCGCGGTTCGGAAAACTTCGGCGCACAGCGTAGCGCGCACCTTTCGCTCTGACGCCGCGCCTCCATGATCCGCCTCCTTCGCCGCTACCGGGTCGGCCCACGCCTGACCTTCGCCTTCGCTGCCCTGCTGTTGATCTGCGGCGCCCTGATCGTGGCCAGCCTCGCGTCGATGGCGCTGGCGCGCCAGCAGCTCGACGACATCGCCCTGGACAAGATGGAGAAGATCCGCCTGTCCAACGCCATGGTCGCGGCGCAGGCGCGGCTGGAGATCGGCCTGCTCAACGACGTCATCCTGACCAACCCCGACGAGAAGCAGGCGGTGGTGCGCGCGATCGGCCAGGCCCAGCGCGACTACGCGCAGGCACGGCGCAAGCTGTTCGCGCTGCGCCTGGACCCGGCCGACCGCACCGGCGCGCAGCTGCGCGCGGCGATCGACAAGGCCTATGTGCAGGTGCAGCCGTTCCAGTCGCAGGTGCTGGCGATGGCCGCCGACAACCAGAACCTGGATGCGCAGACCTTGCACCTGTACACCTTGCAGCCGCTGCTGGCGCAGTGGCAGCAGGCGATTCAGCGCAACGCCGCGCACCTGCGCACGCTCAGCGACGGCTCCTATGCGCAGGCGGTGACCACCATGGCCCGCGCGCGCTGGCTGCTGCTGCTCGGCGGCGGCCTGCTGCTGGCGGTCAGTGCGTGGCTGGGCTGGTGCATCACCCAGAGCCTAGTGCGGCCGCTGCGCGAAGGCACCCGCGTCGCCGCGGCGATCGCCGCCGGCCAACTCGACGCGGTGTTGCCGGCACAGGGCAACGACGAGGCCGCCGAGCTGCTGCGCAGCATGCAGACCATGCAGACCCAACTGCGCGCGGTGCTGGCCGAGCAGCGGCGGATGGCGCAACGGCATGCCGATGGCGCCATCGCCTGCCGCGGCGATGCGGCCGCCTTCCCGGGCGACTATGGCCAATTGCTGCGCGACGCCAATGCGCTGGTCGACCTGCATGTGGGCACCGCGCAGTCGATGGTGGCGCTGATGCGGCGTTACGCCATCGGCGATCTCAGCGAGGACATGCCGCGCCTGCCCGGCGAGCAGGCCGCGATCTCCGAGGCGATGGATGCGATCAAGGCCAACCTCGGCACGCTCAGCCGCGACATCTGGCATCTGGCCGAGGCCGCCGCGGCCGGCGACTTCAGCGCGCGTGCCGATCTCGGCGCGCACCAGCACGATTTCCGCATCATGCTCGAGAGCCTCAACCAATTGATGGCGACGGTGGACGGCAACCTGGGCGAGTTGTCCGGGTTGTTGCGCGCCATCGCCAGCGGCGACCTCGGCGTGCGCATGCATGGAGATTTCCATGGCGTGTTCGCCGACATGCGCGACGACGCCAACGCCAGTGCCGACCAGCTCGCAGCGATCGTGGCCGGCATCCAGCACGCGGCCGCGGCGATCGATGCCGAGGCCGGCGCCATTGCCGGCGGCCACCAGGACCTGTCGCAGCGCAGCGCCGAACAGGCCGGCACGCTGGAGCGCACCGCCCGTGCGGCGGCGCGCCTGACCGACACCGTGCGCCAGAACGCCACCCATGCGCACCATGCCAACCAACTGGCCGACGCCGCGGCGACCGTGGCCGGCCAGGGCGGTGCTTCGATCGATGCGGCGGTCGGTGCGATGCAGGGCGTGGAAGCGGCCTCGCGCAAGATCGGCGAGATCATCGCGGTGATCGACGGCATCGCCTTCCAGACCAACATCCTGGCGCTCAATGCCGCGGTGGAGGCCGCGCGTGCCGGCGAGCAGGGCCGCGGCTTCGCGGTGGTCGCCAGCGAGGTGCGCGCGCTGGCGCAGCGCTCGGCCGATGCGGCCAAGGAGATCAAGCGCCTGATCGAGGCCTCGGTGGACCAGGTCGCGGTGGCCTCGGCGCAGGTGCACGACGCCGGCCGCACCATGGGGCGCGTGCTGGCCTCGGTGGACGAGGTCAATGCACTCATGGCGGGCATTGCGGCGGCCTCGCAGGAGCAGGCCGCCGGCATCGACGAAGTCGGACAGGCGATGGCGCAGATGGACCGCAGCACCCAGCAGAACCTGGCGTTGGTGGAGCAGGCCACGGCCGCATCGCGCGCCTTGGAGCAGCAGGCCGGCAGTCTGAGCCAGGCGGTGGCGGTGTTCCGGCTGGCCGATGCGGCACCGTCGGTCCCGCCGGCGGAGCAGGCGTTGCCGGTGCTGGCGATCCAGCCTGCGCCAGCCGGCTTCGACTATGCGCGCAGCGCCTGATGTGGAAGCGTTCGCAGGGCGGGGCGCCGCGGGCAGTGCGGTTGACGACCGCTACGGCGTCCATCGCCACGCCGAACGCACCCACGTCGGGGACATGCGGACAGGCCTGTAGGTGTGGTCCCTACACACCCATCGTGAAGCTTGTGTGTAGAAAAATTTTCGCTTAAGTTGCGCCCACGCCTGCCGTCAACAGGCGTAGACGCGATACGTCCTGTGTACGCGGCTCGATCCCGGCGTCCTGACATGCCGGCGTAGTGCCGCACGGACCGTACCGCCTCGCTGGCGCCGGAGGTCGCGCCTGATTCGCGGTAGGCGGGAGGAGAGGGGGCCTGCCGGGCGCTGCATGGAGTTCTGCTTCCGCAGCGCTGGGCCAACACACCGCGATGCGACCGCATCGGCGCGCCCACCCGCCTGCTCATTCCCCCTTGTTCGCATCCCTGTTTGCGCCATGTCGTGCCGCAGCGCAGCATGCGTGCCCGATTCGCCGCCCGAGCGCAGCCTCGCCGCAGCCGTCGATCGCGCCGCGATGTTCGGTGTTCAGCCGCGGTCCGGGCGCACCCGCCGCAGCGTCTTCGAGCGCTTCGACGAACGTGCTCTCGCCCAAGCCGATCTGTCGGATGCAGCTTGTCCTTCAGGAGCGGCTTCCGCCGCGATGCGCTTTGCCGAGAACGCGCATCGCGGCGGAAGCTGTTTCTACCGAGTGTTTCCCACCGTTCGTGGATGGGCCCTTCAGTCGCGATCCGGCCGCAGCAGCCAGCGCAGATGCGCCTTGAGCTGGCGACCGTGCTGGTGGAACCAGGTGCGCTCGGCGCGCCAGTCGGGGAAGCGCGCTTCCACTTCGTGCCAGAACGCCGGCGAATGATTGGCCTGGATCAGGTGGCAGAGTTCGTGCACCAGCACGTACTCGAACGCCGAGGGCCGCCCCAGCACCAGCGCCAGATCCAGCGCCATGCTGCCGTCGGGCGCCAGCGAGCCCCACTGCGAGGACATGACCTTGTAGCGCACCGCACGCGGGGCGCGCGGCAGCGATGGCAGGTACTGCGGCAGCCAGCGGCCGACGTCGGCGCGGGCCTGGGCTTCGTAGAAATCGCGCAGCGCGCGGCGCAGCGCCGCGTCGCCGCCGCGTGGCGGCAGGTGCAGGTGGGCCACGCCGTCGGCGACCTCGATGCGCGCGTAGCGGGCGTCGTGCCAGGCCACCGGCAGCGACTGCCCGCGCAGCGGCAGTTCGCCGGCCTCGCCCGGGCGCAGCGGCGTCAGCGTCTCGGCGGCGACATAGCGCGAGAGCTGCTGCGCCAGCCACTGTCGGTTCTCCAGCAGAAAGCGCTCGCCGGCGATCAGGCTCGCGCGCAGCGGCAGGGTCAGGCGTGCGCCGCGTTCGTCCACGCTGAGCTTGATGCGGCGCGCACGCGGGTCGCGCACGCGCAGCACCTCGACCTCGCGCTCGTCCAGGCGGAAGCGGACGAGGTCGCGTTCGACGGCCGCCGGGGGCGGCGCGATCAGGCGACGGAGCAGATCGGGCATGGGCACAGCATACCGCCGGCGCGGGTGCGCACGGTGACAGCCGCGTGCACCCGCTTGCGCCGCGGCATCAGTCGGCCTTGCTCAGCTTCAGCGCCGCTTCCAGCAACAGGAACAGGCGCCGCACTTCGGCGCTCATCAGCGCGAAGCGCGCGTCCAGTTCGGCGCGCACGCCGTCTTGGTCGGCATGCTCAAGCTGGTCCAGCGCACCGTCGAGGAACTTCAGCTTGCGGATCACCAGATCGTCGCCGAGCACGAAGGACACGTGGTCGTCGAGCACCAGCGCCAGCTTGGTGACCTGCTTGCCGGCTTCCAGGTGCTTGTCGATCTCGTCGCAGCGCAGCTCCTGGTGCTGGCACTTGACCACCGCGCCGCCTTCGATCGGATCCTTCATCTCGCATTCTTCGCCCAGGCTCAGGCCTTCGGGCAGCGGCTCGCCGGCGATCCAGCCGGTGAGGATCGAGCGCGGCGCCACTTCGGCGTTGAGCGGCAGCGCCGGGAAGCTGCCGAGCAGGCCGCGGATCTCCGACATCACGTTCTCGCCGGTCTTGCGGCTGGACGTGTCCACGGCGACGTAGCCGTGCTGCAGGTCGAGCATGGCGTCGGTGCGCGAGGACTTGACGAAGGCGCGCGGCAGCAGCTCGTGGATCAGGTCGTCCTTGAGCCGCTTGCGTGCGCGGCCGCCGGGGCGCCGGCCTTCCTTCTCCTCGATCTCGGCGACCTTGCGCGCGAGCAGGTCGTTGACCACCGAGCCGGGCAGGATCTTGTCCTCGCCGCCGACGGTCAGCCACAGGAAGTCGGCGATGCGGTGCGACAGCGCTTCCTGCTCGTCGCGGCCGAACGGGGAGATGAAGCCACGCGAACTCATTTCCAGCGGGCCGACCGACTTGAGCTGGGCCTCCGGCAGGAGCGTTTCGACCTCGGAGAAATCGAGCGTGGTGGGGAAGCGGAACAGGGTCAGATTGCGAAAGAACATCGAGCATCCAGCGGAAGGAAACGGAACGGTCCGGCGGCATGCGCCGGGGAGCGGCGGCCATTGTCGCATCGCGCCCGCCCCGGCACCGCATCGGGCGGTTCAGCGAGATGGATCAGCCCAACGGGTCGTCCGCCCAGGCGCCGGCCGTGGCCGTGGCCGCGCCGCCGAGCGCGGCGAAGTCGAACAGCGCGCGGTCGGCCAGCTGCGCCGGATGCACGTTGCCCAGCGCGCGGGCGATCTGCTCCACCCGCCCCGGATGCTCCCGGTCCCACTGCTGCAGCAGCTGGCCGACCTGGCGGCGCTGCAGCGTCTCCTGGCTGCCGCACAGCGTGCAGGGGATCAGCGGGAAGGCCTGTGCCTGCGCGTAGGCGGCGATGTCGTCCTCGCGCACGTAGGCCAGCGGCCGGATCACCACGTGGCGGCCGTCGTCGCTGCGCAGTACCGGCGCCATCGCCGCCAGCTTGGCGTGGAAGAACAGGTTCATGAAGAACGTGGCGACGATGTCGTCGCGGTGGTGGCCCAGCGCGATCTTGGTGATGCCGTTCTCCGCCGCGTAGCGGTACAGCGCGCCGCGGCGCAGCCGCGAGCACAGCGAACACAGGGTCTTGCCTTCCGGCACCACCCGGGTGACCACCGAATAGGTGTCCTGCTCGATCACATGCCAGGGCACGCCGCGCTGGCGCAGGTAGGCCGGCAGCACGTCGGCGGGAAAGCCCGGCTGCTTCTGGTCCAGGTTCACCGCCACCAGCTCGAACGGTACCGGCGCCTTGCGCTGCAGCTGCAGCAGGATGTCCAGCAGGGTGTAGCTGTCCTTGCCGCCGGACAGGCACACCATGACCTTGTCGCCGGCACCGATCATGCCGAAATCGGCGATGGCCTGGCCCACCTGCCGGCACAGGCGCTTGCCCAACGCCACGGCGTTGCGGGCGGCGGGCGGTGCGGGATCGGCGAGCGGGTGCAGCGGCGGCAGGGGCAGGGGCGAGGTCATCGGCGGTAGTGTAGTCGGCGCGGCTGGCGCAGCAGCGCGCGATCGGCGTTGCCGGTCATTCCAGTTCCGCCACCTCGACCGTCCCGAACGTGCTGGTCAGGCGGGCGATGACGGTGCCGAGGCAGCGCAGTCCCTCGCTGGTGTTCGCGCAAAAGGACAGGCCGTCTGCGGTGCACCAGAACACTGCGTCCGGCATCGGTCGTGCCAGCGCGGCGGCGCCGGCATCGCGCGCGTCCGCATCTTCCACGCCCGGCAGCTGGCCGATGGCTTGCCGTGTCTTTGCTGGATCGGCGCCGGCAAACGTCAGGCAATACTCATATCCCATGTGCTGCTCCGATTCGGGGCGGTGCCTAGCGGCGTGCGACGTCACCGCTTCGCGGATGCGATGCCCCCGCACAGCCTACACGCCAATTTCGTAGTGCTGATGCTCGGTCGGAATGGGCCTTCGTACACCGTCGAGTCTTACGCGCCGACGCCGACCGGGTCTTGGGTCAGCGTACCGCCGCGGCGCCGCGCGCGGCTCCACGCCTCCGCTACACCGGACGGAAACGCGGCCCGCGGCCCACAAACATCCACATCGACGACAGCGCTATGGCGTCGTCCCCTGGTCCGTCGCAACGGAGATGGATGTGTGCGTCATCAGCGCAAACAGTTCGGCCACCCGCTGCTCGGAGATCCCTTCACGCTGTTCGACTGCGAGCGGGTGCGCGGTCGGCTCCAGTTCGATCCATGGGCGAATGCCGTCGTTGCGCAGATGGACCTGCGTCTTGAGACCGGCGGTCTCCGGATACGGCGACAGGCGTGTGTTCAGCCAGCCGAAGAACGGCCCCACATGCGCACGCTGCGGCTGATCGAAACAGCGGACCCACTGCAGGTAGCTGGCTTCGCTGAGCGAGACCCACACGCCCCAGGAAAACGGTTCGGCGTGGCCATGCACGGGGATCTCGATGCAGCCGCGGGCGAAGAAGTGAGCCTCGTCGATCACACAATCGTCCGAGCCCAGCTCGCAGCGGGTGGCCCGCTGCGCCTCCGGAATCAGCGCATAGCTCAGCGGCGCCGCCACGCTGAAGCCGGGCATGCCTTCGTGGACCTGATCGCAGGCGCTGCAGGTGAAGCGGAACGTCATGGTTGGGGTCGAGGCGGCAAGAAGGCTGGCCAGTGTAGCCGCCTGCGGCATCGCCAGCCTCGGCGCGCGGCAGGCATCCGGCGCCCCTGTTTTTGTCGTCATGCCGTGCCGGGACCGGCCCGCTACACTCGCCACTGGTCACCGACGCAAGGTCGCCCCATGTTCAAGAACCTCATCCCCAAGATCTTCTACGCGCGCATGCAGGACGGGCTGGATTTCTTCGTCGGCGGCCTGGGATTCCAGGTGCTGTACCAGGACGCCACGATGGCGGTGATCGCACGCGACGGCGCCAAGGCCTATCTGGTGGAGAACGCCGAGTGGGCGGCGAAGGACCGGCCGGAACTGGGCATCGAAACCGACAGCATCGACACGATCTATGCGGAGCTGTCCGCACGTGCGCCGCAGTGGCTGCATCCGAATTGCCGTACCGTCGCGCTCAAGCCCTGGGGCGCACGCGAGTTCGCGATGCTGGACCCCACCACGGTCTGTGTGGTGTTCCGCGAGTGGCCGGCGAAGCCGTAAGCGACAGCGACTCTGAGCGAACTGCGGATCGCGCATGCGCAAGAAACAGGATCTGCCGGAAAAGCCCTGCCTGCACTGCGGCCGGCCGTTCCGCTGGCGCAAGAAGTGGGAGAAGGTCTGGGACGAGGTGAAGTATTGTTCCGACCGCTGCCGTGGCGAACGCAAGCGCGTGCGCGCGCCGGAGGCGCCGTGAGCCGCCGGGCCGTGCGCTGGCGCACCGCATGTACGCGGGCGTGCCGCCCCGCATGAGTCCGCTGCCCACCACCGCCCACACCCTGCGCCTGGTGCTCGGCGACCAGCTCGATCCCGAGCACGCCTGGTTCGACGTGCGCGATCCCGGCGTGGTCTATGTGCTGATGGAAGTGCGCCAGGAGACCGACTACGTCCTGCACCATGCGCAGAAGATCCTGGCGGTGTTCGCCGCGATGCGCGATTTCGCCCGCCAGCTGCGGGCGACGGGCCATCGCGTGCGCTACGTGGCGATCGATGACGCCAGCAATCGCCAATCCATCCCCGCCAATCTCGAGGCGCTGATGGCGCACTACGGTGCGCAGCGCCTGCAGTACCAGGATCCGGACGAATGGCGCCTGGATCAGCAGCTGCGGCAGTGGGGCGCGGCGCAGGCCTTCGTCGTCGAGGCGGTGGACAGCCTGCACTTCTACACGCGCCGCGGCGAACTGGCGGATTTTTTCCGCGGGCGCCCGCAATGGTTGATGGAGCACTTCTACCGGCACATGCGCAAGCGCCACCGCATCCTGCTGGCAGCGGACGGCACACCCGAGGGCGGGCAGTGGAACTACGACCACGACAATCGCCAGCCCTGGCATGGCGAGCCGCCGCCACCGCCCGATGCGCGCCCGACCCACGATCACCGCGCGCTGTGGGCCAGCATCCAGGCCGCCGGCGTGGACAGTTTCGGTCAGCCGCAGGCAGAGGCGGTGCGCTGGCCGCTGAACCGGGCCGAGGCGCTGTCCTGCCTTGATCGCTTCATCGTCGACGCCCTGCCGCATTTCGGCCGCTACGAGGATGCGATGAGCACGCGCAGTCCGCGCCTGTTCCATTCGCAGCTTTCCTTCGCCCTCAACACCAAGATGCTGCGGCCGCAGGAAGTGGTGCAGCGCGCGCTGGCGGCCTATGGCGCTGGCGCCGCGCCGCTGGCAGCGGTGGAAGGTTTCGTGCGGCAGATCCTGGGCTGGCGCGAGTACGTGCGCGGCATCTACTGGGCACACATGCCTGGCTATGAAGCGCGCAATGCGCTCGGCCACGACACGCCGCTGCCGGCCTGGTTCTGGACCGGCGACACGCATATGCGCTGCCTGCAGCACGCCATCGGCCAATCGCTGCAGGATGCGTACGCGCACCATATCCAGCGGCTGATGGTGATCGGCAACTTCGCCCTGCTCGCCGGCCTGGACCCGGCGGAGGTGCACCGGTGGTACCTGGGCGTCTACATCGACGCGTTCGAATGGGTCGAACTGCCCAACACCGTCGGCATGAGCCAGTTCGCCGACGGCGGCCTGCTCGCGACCAAGCCCTACGTCAGCAGCGCGGCCTACATCGACCGCATGAGCGATTACTGCCAGGGCTGCCGTTACGACCGCAAGCAGAAGACCGGCGCGCGTGCGTGTCCCTACAACGCGCTGTACTGGGACTTCTTCGCGCGGCACCAGGACACGCTGGGGCGCAATCGTCGCCTGGACATGGTCTACCGCCAGTTGGGCAAGTTGCCGGCCACGCAACTGCAGGCCTTGCGCGCACAGGCGCAGCAGTTGCGCGAAGGTCTGGACGCGCTGTAGCGCGGGCCAGGCGACTCGCGCGCATTCGCAGCGGCCGGATGCGATGCGGGAACGTGCCCTGCGACGCACCCAAAGCGTGCCGCGCGCCGCGTATCGGCACACTGTCGCATCGGCGGACCGTGCAATCGCGCGATCTGCTACCTGCGTTGTGGTCGCTCCACACACGCTCAAGCACCCTGTGCCGCCGGTCGGCGCAGGCCGCCGGTTGCACTCGAGGTGTCAGCGACGTGGATGACAGTCGAATGACTGCTGTGCGTCGTGTTGTTTCCCCCGCAACCCTATCGAGCATGATCATGACCACGACGTTCTCCCTCATCACCGGCGCACGCGCGCTGGGTGTCCTCGCTCTCATGACCGCCGCCACGGCGATCGCCGCCGTCCCCGCGGCGCCGCAATGCAGCGTGCCGCAGGCCTGGGCGCTGCCGGCTGCGGCCACGGTGGTCGGCACCGGCACGCAGGCCAGTTGCACCGCCAGCGCGCTGGCCTCCGCCGTCGCGCAGGGCGGCTACATAACCTTCAACTGCGGCGCCAAGCCGACCAGCATCGCGGTCGACCGTTCGATCGTCATCGCGGCGGCGGCGCCCACCGTGATCGACGGCCAGGGCAAGATCACCCTGGACGGCCGCCAGTCCGCCCGGATCCTGCTGGTCAATGCCGGCAGCGCGCTGTCGGTGCGCAACCTGAAACTGCAGAACGGCAGCTCCGTGCAGCCGGCATCGAATCAGGCCTACGACCCGGGCACCTGGGGCGGCGGCGCGATCAAGGTCGGCTACCGCGGCAAGCTGGAAGTCATCAACAGCCAGTTCCTCGCCAACCGCAGCAGCATCGGCGGCGGCGCCATCTTCGCCGGCAGCGACGCCGAGGTGACCATCGTCCGCAGCGGCTTCTACAAGAACAGTTCCTGGCTCGGCGGCGCGCTGTACACCCAGCTCAGCCGGCTGACCATCGTCGGCTCGGAATTCGCCAACAACGAGGCGATCAGTGCGCCGCAGGGCTTCCCCGATGCCGGCAACTTCGGTGGCGGCGGTGCGATCGACACCGACGGCGCATCGCTGGCCGGCTATCTCAAGGGCGGCGTCGGCAGTGGCGGTACGCTGGCGGTGTGCGGCACCGTGGTCCGCAACAACGTCGCCGCCAACGGCTCCGGCGGCGCCACGTTGTGGGCGTATGCGCCGGACACCATCGACGTGAAGTACTCCACCTTCGCCAACAACGTCGCCACCGGCGGCCCCGGCGGCGGCGCGCGCATCAGCATGGGCTTCACCGACACCTCGCACGCCGGCACCACCATCACCACGCCGGGTACTATCAGCGTCGCCGAGACCAGCTTCCTGTCCAACAAGGCCCAACAGGGCAACGCCGGCGCGCTGTACCTGGATTGCTACGGCGCCTGCGACGTCAGCAACAGCACCTTCTACGGCAACTATGCGAAAGGCGTGGGCGCGGCCATCCAGCATGTCGGCTGGCAGCCGGCCAACGGCGACCAGGGCAGCCCCAGCGTGCGCTTCAACAACGTCACCTTCGCCGAGAACACGCCGTGGGTGACCTTGTTCGGCGACAGGTTCGACCTCCGCAACAGCATCCTGTACTCCAAGACCGAGCGCGTGTTCTGCAACAACCAGAGCAACACCGGCAACAACCTGATCGAATACTCGGCAAAGGGCGCGGTGTGGCCGAATGCCTGCCTGGCCGCGGGCACCGTGAAAGCGGCCGATCCGCTGCTGTCGGCCCCGGCCAGCAACGGCGGACCGACGCTCACCCAGCTGCCCGCGGCCAACAGCCCGGCGCTGAATGCAGGCAGCGGCTGTGCCGCCATCGACCAGCGCGGCAATCCCCGCAATACCGCCGTGTGCGATCTCGGCGCGGTGGAGGTCAAGTAAGTCGATCTGCCGTCGTAAGTGCACGGCAATGCGCGGTCGCACCGGCTTGGCCGGTGCGACTACGCGATCTGGCGCCCTTCATCCGGATGAGCAGAGCGTGGAGCATGAGAACACCATAACCAGAACGGCAGCCACGGCGACGAGCCATGGCCTGTAGGCTTGCTTCTGGATCAGGCAACGCGCACCACAATATTCAACAAACTGATACTTGCGACAATCGGCGCCGTCAAGGCGGACCATTCGCCACGGCGATCGTGGGCCAGGTTGATCAGGCCATCACTCGATGCGAGGTCGTTCAGGACGGCTCCCAGCATCCAACTGCTGGAAAAGAGCAACAGCTAGCCGACGACGCTCTTCATCAAATGCTGATCCCCGCACCATCCAGCAGCGGCTGACTCTGGCGAACGTCATCGGAAGCGTCTGGATCCCAAGGCCAGACTCCTCCAAGTGTCGGATAGACAATCTGCAGGGCAGCATAGTCGGTACCACCATGAAACCAGGTTGCAGACAGCATGTAGGTCTCGCGATGAACCTCCAGGACTTGGCGGAACTGCACCGGAAACCCTTCGAGAAAGCCCGTATACGGGAGGCCCGCTACGAAAAGCTCGCCGTTGCGAGCACGCTCCATGTAACGGTTGATCAAGGCGCTGCCAAGGTCGGAGCGAACCCCGACGACAATGACCTCTGGGATACCGAGGGTTTTTGCCAAACCGATAGAGTAGGAGAAAGGCTGCTGGATCTGACTCGGATCGAAAACGGAGGTGATGTGACAACCGAATTTCTCGACGTTGTTGAGTATCCGCTGCTCCATTCGATTCATGTCGGTGCTGGCATTTGAGAGGAGCGCGCCGAGCGGCACGGGTGTGTTGAAAGATCTCGCGTATCAGTCTAATTCCAAAGCCGATAGGAACAACAGGGTCATGGTGGTCGCAGAGGCCGTGGGTGATGCTTGCGTAGCAGATGCCGGGCGAACTCGCTAGCGCCGGATCGTCAGCAACGCGGCTGGAAGGCCCTGCTACAGTGCGCGCGGCTGCGCCGAAGACCACAGGAGCGACCATGAACGAATCCGACGCCTACGTGTACGACGAGATCCGCAAATGGGTCTGGTCCGGGTTCTACTCCCAGGACGAGATCCAGGAGATGCTCGAGGACATCCTCGAAGACGACTGCGACGAGGCGATGTTGCGCGCCTCGGTCGCCAGCCAGTGGCAGGCCAAGCAGCAGGCGGAACAGACCTGGCCGGCGCAGACCGATTGCGATCGGCTTGATGCGCTGTTCGAGCGGCTGCACGAGGCCGGCATCTGCGCGCTGGCCAATGCCGGCTACACCATGTCCGACGGTCACGTCGAAGTGAACCAGGCGGTGGCCGACACGCCGGACCGGCGCTATCACGGCTACTGCTTCTATCACGGCCAGGACATGGAGCGCGCGATCGACGGCGGTGGGCTGATGCTGGCCTTCGGCGATCTCGAAGGGCACGAGGAGGCGGATCTGTTAGTCGGCCAGCAGGTCGCCGCGGCGTTGCGTGCGGCTGGCTTCACCGTGGACTGGGACGGCACGCCGCGCAAGCGTATCGACCTGCCCGGCTTCGTCTGGCAGCGCCGCGCCGACTGGGATTGACGTTCCAGCGAGGCGTGGGCAGCTGCTGGCTGCGAGACGCCAACGCGCTGGCTACAATCGCATGCTCATGCCTGACCGCGCCCCGCTGCGCGCGCGGAAGGCGTTTGACGGAGAGGCGTTTCATGGAGCGGATGCTGTATCGCAATCGCCGCGGGTCGCGGCACGTAGCCGGCAGGCGCCTGGCGCCGCGCGCGGCCCTGCTGCTGACCACCGCGCTGCTGGCCGCCTGTGCCGGTGCGCAATCTTCTTCCCCCTCGATCACCCCTGCACACACGGAGCGGACCATGTCGGAGATGACGCCAGAGCACCTGGCACAAGGCGTAGTACGGTTGATCCTGGCGATCGGCGGCAGGCAGGATCTGGTCGCCGCGCAGGTCGCGGCGCAGACCGGGCTGCAGGTCGAGGATGAGGGCGGGCATGCGTTCAGCGCATCTGGCACGCTCGCCGGCGGTGGCGCCTACACGCTGGAATCGGTCGCCGATGCCGACGCTGCGCCGCCGTCGCGGCTGGACCTGCGCTTCACGCCCGCGCCGGGCGCGGCGCCGGCGCGGTGCACGCAATCGTTGGCCGGGTATCGCCAGGCACTGGTCGCGGCCGGCTTCGTGCCGCGCTGGATCGCGCCGCCGCGTCAGGGCAGCGCCGGCCGCTGGCATTTCGAACGCGGCGCGGTCGCCGTGTACGCCTTCGTCGGCAAGGACGCCGGCGAGCACGATGCGCAGGCGTGCGTGGAGATGCTGCAGATCCTGGTCGACGCGTAAGGAGAGCGGAGATGGCACACGACGACGAACGCCTGAAGGGCATGGTCGACACCTTCGCGCAGGTGCATCCGAAGGAAGGCCAGGCGCTGCGGCAGATGCTGGACAACACGCCGGAACTGCGCACGCGCGTGGAGCAGGCGATCGGGCAACAGCAGCTGTCCGGCTTCGCGCCCAGCCCCGAGGCGGGTACCGGGTCGTACAGCCCGCGCACCGGGCAGATCGAGCTGCCGATGGACGTGCTGGCCACGGCAAAGATGAACGCACCGCGCGACGATTCGGCCAACACTGCACGCATCGTGCTGGGCCACGAGATCGGCCATGCGATCAACAAGGCCGCCATCGACCGCAGCGATGCCGCGTTCGCGGCCAAGGTCGACGGCATCGCCGCCTCGCCCTCGCCGCACGACTACACCGCCACGCTCCAGGCCTACGGGCAGGAACAGCGCACCCGCGAGGCCAAGGACGAGATCGCCGGGGTCAACACGCTGGCCGACTACGTCACCCGCACCAATCCCGAGGCCACGCTCAAGGACCTGTACAACGCCAGTAGCGAGATGGCCAGCTACATCGACAAGCAGGGCGTGGGCAGCAAGGCCACCTACACTCCCAAGGATGGGCTGAGCTTCGGCAAGGACCTGAAGATCGACGCCGACAATCCGCGCAACGTCGAGGCGATGGGCAAGCTGTTCTACGACGCGCGCGGCTATCCGCAGAACTATGGCGAGCGCGCGCTGGCGCAGATCGCCGATGCCGAGGACCGGGCGCAGGCGCAGCATCCCGAGCGCACGCCGCCGGCGGTGCATGCCGACCTGAAGGCGGTCGGCATCGATGCCGCGCAGGTGCCGCGCGATGTGCTGCCGGCGGGATTCCGCGATGGTTCCGCACCGGCGCCAACACCCGAATCGCCTGCGCCGCGCGCCAGCGAGCCGGCCGCCGCGCCGGGTGCCGCCGACCGCGCCCTGCACGAGCGGGTCCGCAGCGGCGTGGCCCAGGCCGAACAGGCGATCGGCAAGGGCTGGGACGACAACAGCGAGCGCATGACCGCCAGCCTGACCTTGCTGGCCAGGCAGAACGGCTTCAGCGAGCGCGACCAGCTGGCGGTGGGCTTCAACCGGCCCACCGCCGCGCACCAGGGCGGCGAACTGGCGTTTGTGTACCGCAACGGCGGCGACGTTTCGCCCGATCCCTACGCCAACCGCGCGCACATGCCCACCAGCGAGGCGATCGCGCGGCCGGCGCAGGAGACCTACCAGCAACTGCAGCAGCTGGGGGCGCAGCAGGGGCAGGCGCAGCGCCAGGCACAGGAGCAGGAACAGGCGCTGCAGGCGTCGCAACAAGGCCCGACGCGGAGCGATCCGCCGCAGGTGCTGAGCCGCTGAGCGCAGTGGCCGGCGGGATGCGCCCAGCGCCCGCTGCCGTTGCGTTGCGCCATGGTCGCGGCAGGTCGCGGCCATGGCATGCGCTTCGCGCCGCCTCCGCCGAGGCGGAAGCGCGGCGCCATGGCGCGTGGAGTCGCGCCGGGATTACGGCTGCCAGACCAGGTTCTGGGTCTTCGGATCGGCGGTGACCTTGTCGACCTTGCCGGCGCCGTCGAAGGACACCTGGAACTCGTTGAAGCTGTCGAGCCAGTAGCGCCACAGCGGCGCGTCCAGGCTCGGGTTCTCGCTGGTGATCGGATAGCCCAGCGCCATCAGCACCTGCTCGCGGGTCATGCCCTTGGTCACGCGGTTGGCGGCGATCGCCTCGCGGATCTTCGGCGGGTAGGCCGCCAGCTTCGCCGTGGGATCCTGCGCGACCACGTAGCGCTGGGCGAAGGCTTCGTTGCCCAGGTCGCGGCTGTAGGGCACCTCGAACAACCTGCCACGACCTGGAGCCAGGGGTAGCATCTGTCGCAACGGCACCAGAGCGGCGCCTGATCGTGGTGGTTGGGAGGCTGATGTGGCCGCTGGGCTACCTCAGCCGA